>NZ_JBFBBE010000043.1:0-79297 GCF_040682555.1 Streptomyces sp. NPDC051172 | reverse complement strand
GGATTGCTCAGCGCTCAGCGAACCTGCGGCTCACTTGGCGTAGTACGCGTTGTAGATCGAGATCGTCGACCTGTTGTTCTGCTTGTCGGTGATCTTGGCGTGGAAGGAGATGGCCTTCCCCTTCTCCGGGTTCTTCACCTTGATCTTTCCGCCCACGACATCGAGCTTCGTCCAGGTCCGGCCGTAGTCGTACGACACGTACACCGACAGCGACTTGAGGTTGCCGCCCTTGGCGGCGCCCTCGACGGTGACCGGGATCGTGACCGTCTTGCCGGCCTCCACCTTGTTGTCCAGGCCGGTGGCCGCGTTGAAGCGGACCGTGGACGCGGGCAGGGTGGCCACGTCGGACGTCTTCTTCGAGCGGAACGTCCAGCTCGCGTCGATGCGGGTCGAGGCCTCGGCGACCAGGACGCTGCGCTTCACGGACGTCGTCAGCTTGTACTCGGCCTCGCCGGACGGGACCTTGAACTCCTTGTTTCCGAAGAGCGGGTCGTCGTTGGAGCCGACCTTGGTGCCGTTGCGGTAGAGGGTCGTGGCGACCGCGGTGAGGTCCGAGGAGCCGGCGTGCCCCGCCCCGTCGGTGAACAGCGGCAGGGAGCCGTAGATGCTGTTGCCCTCGCGGAAGAGCCCGAAGTCCTTGTTCAGATGCGGGCCGAAGACCGCCGTGTTGAAGGTCTTCGTGTACTTCCGGCCCGCCTTGAAGGTCTGCGGGTTGCCGAGCGTGGCGGACGCCTCCGGGATCGGGATGCCGTTCGCGTCATGGCCCTTGATCTGAAGGAAGTCCCACGTCCACTGGATCTTGTCGGAGGTCGACAGATACAGCGTGCGTGCTCCCGGCAGCTTCTGCTCGATGCCGCCCGCGAAGACGGCGTTCTCGGGGAAGAACCCGATGGGCTGCAGGACACCCGTCTTGCCGGGGGCTCCCGAACCGAGGTTGTTCTTCACCGTGGCGAGCTCGCCCGCCTTGAAGTGGCGGACCTTGTCGCCCTGGATCTTCTTGACCTCGGCGGTGGTGGCCACGTCGTACTCGGCGTCGTCGCCCTTGGTCCACTGGCCGTTCCAGGTCTGGTGCAGGCCCGGGACCTCGCCGCCGAGCGGAGCCATGCGTATGTCGGCGAAGGACTTCGCGTCGAAGCCGAGGCCGCCCGCGGGGCCGTAGTCGTAGCTGATCTTCGCGAGCTGCGGCTTGGCCCCCGCGTCCGGCACCGTGATGTCGGCCGCCTTCGTCCTACGGGCGTCGATCGTCACCGTGGTGTTCCTGATGACGCTCAGCTTCGGCTGGACCAGCCAGTCGAGGCCCCCCTCGAAGTTCACGAAGTCCTTCGCGATCCAGGCGTCCAGCAGGTAGTCGCCCTTGGGCAGGCGCATCGTGGTCGTACCGGAGTCCGAGACGGTCACCGGGTAGCTGCGGCCCTGAGCCAGGCCCGTGTAGCCGGTCAGGAGGTCGTTGTAGTTCCCGGTCGACTGCCCGTCACCTCCGATGTGCTTGAACGTCACGCTGTACGACTGGATCTCGCGCTGCACACCGGCCGCGGTCCGCACGGTCTGGCCGCCGCCCGTCGCCGTCACGTACGCCGAGTACGCGCCGTCCAGCGTGCCGCCCAGCTTGGTGTTGACCGTCAGGTTGACGGAGGCCTTGCCGCCCGCCGGGACGGTCAGCTTCGTCGCGCCGAGCTTGAAGAAGCCCGCAGGGGCCGCCTGTCCCTTGGGGTTCGTGGCAGCGGCGGACAGGTTGAGCGTGACGTCCTTGGTACCGAGGTTGCGGTACGTCAGCTGCTTGGTGACCGGCTTGTCGTCGGTGTGCGGCCACTGCTGCACACCGAAGCTCACCGACGCCGGGTCGGCGATCACCGTCTGCTTGATGGCCCTGTCGACGGCGATACGGCCCGCGCCCTGCTGGAACGCCGAGTACTTGCCGCCCTTCGCGGAGCCGGTCAGCGCACCCTTGAGCTCCGAGAACTTCCAGTCCGGGTGCTCCTGCTTCAGGATCGCCGCCGCGCCCGCCACATGCGGGGTCGCCATCGAGGTACCCGAAAGGGTCAGATAGCCGGGCGGGTTCTCGCCGACCTCCTGGTCGATGACGCTGCCCTTGGCCGCGGCCGCCGTGATGTCCACGCCGGGCGCGGTGACGTCCGGCTTGATGGCGCCGTCGACGGTCGGGCCGGTCGAGGAGAAGTCGGCCAGTTTGTCGTTGCCGTCGACCGCGCCGACGGTGAGGGCGTCCTCGGCGCTGCCGGGCGAACCGACCGACTCGGGGCCGGAGTTGCCCGCGGCGATCGCGAAGAGGATGCCCTTCTGCTCGGACAGCTTGTTGACCTCGGCCTCGAGCGGGTCGATGCCGGGCGCGTCCTGGCCGCCGAGGCTCAGGTTCACGACGTCGGCGCCCTGCTCGGCGGCCCACTCCATGCCGGCGAGGATGCCGGAGTCGTCACCCGCGCCGGTGTCGTCGAGGACCTTGCCGTTGAGGATCTTCGCGCCGGGCGCGACACCCTTGTACTTGCCGCCCGACTTGGCGCCGGTGCCCGCCGCGATCGACGCGACGTGCGTGCCGTGACCGAAGTGGTCGGTGGCGTCGGCGGCGGTGGAGAAGTTCTTGGACTCGATGACCTGGGTCGCCAGGTCCGGGTGGGTCGCGTCGACACCGGTGTCCAGTACGGCGATCTTGACGCCCTTGCCGTCGTAGCCGGCGGCCCATGCCTTCGGTGCGCCGATCTGCGGGACGGACTTGTCGAGGCCGGCCGTGCGGGTGCCGTCGAGCCAGACGTGCGCGATGCCCGAGGCGGCCCTGCCGCCGTTGGTGACGGCGTCCCAGAGTTCGGGAGTTTCCTTCTGCGGGGTCTGAACGGCGTCCGCATTCAGGGACTTGAGGGTCCTGCGGAGGGTGCCCGCGTCACGGACGTCGGCCTTCGCGGCGGTCGCCGCGCCCTGGTAGCCGACGATGACCTTCAGGCCCTTGGCCTGGGACTTGCGGGTCGCGGACTTGTTGAGCTCGGTGATGTCGAACAGCCGCTGGTCCAGCTTGCCGGTGGCGACCAGCCGGGCCGCGTCCGCCGGTACGACGAGCGTGTGCCCGCCGGCCTTGCGGAACTGGACGGGTATGTGATCGCGCCCCTTCGCCCGCTCCAGGCCGACGACCCGGCCCTTGGAGTCGACGACCACGCGGTCGCCGGTGATCAGGGTGATGCGGTGCTTGGACGTGAGCTGAGTCTGCGGAGCAGCCGTCGACTGCTCCGGCTTCGCGGACGCCGGACTGGTCATGCCCGCCGCAAGCGCCACGGCGGCCCCCGTGGCAACCGTGGCCGCGCACGCTCTTTTCACTTGTCTGCGCAAGTCTCCCCCTGGAGATGAAGTACCGGGCGTTTTCCCCTGTCACCCGGCCGGGGGCAGTCCCGCACACATGAACGCGTACGCCCCCCGGGATACGCAGTATGCCGGGGGGTGATCAGGCAGCTCAACAGTTGAGAGGAAGGTAAGAGGCGGCCCTGGGGACTGTTGCGCGCGGTCCCGAAGCCGTTGTCTTTCCGCGCAGTTACGCGCCCGCGTTCTCCTTGACGGTGAGCTTGCCCTTGCGGATCGTCGCCAGCCGTGGGGCCTTCTTCGCGATCGCGGAGTCGTGGGTGACCATGATGAAGGTCAAGCCGAGCTCCTTCCACATGCGCACCAGCACCTCCATGATCTCGTCGCGCATCGACTCGTCGAGATTTCCGGTGGGTTCGTCGGCGAGCAGCACCTTCGGCTGCTTGACGAGTGCTCTGGCTATGGCGACGCGCTGCTGCTGTCCTCCGGACATCTCGCCGGGCAGGTGTCCCAGCCGCTCGCCGAGACCGACCGAGGTCAGCGCCTCGGCGGCCCGCTCGCGCCGCTCCTTCACCTTCACCCCGAGGGGTACGAGGGCGGTCTCGACGTTCTCCTGGGCGGTGAGGGTGGGGATGAGGTTGAAGGACTGGAAGACGAAGCCGATGTTCTCGCTGCGGACGGTTGTGAGCTTGGCCTCGGAGAGCCCGGCCAGGTCGGTGCCGTCCAGGACGACTTCACCGGAGGTGGGGCGGTCGAGACCGCCGAGCATCTGGAGGAGGGTGGACTTGCCGCCGCCGGTGGGGCCCTGGATGACCAGGCGGTCGCCGTCGGCGATGGAGAGGTCGACTCCGTCGAGGGCGTGGACGGTGTTCTTGCCTCGGGTGTAGCGCTTGGTGAGGTTTCTGAGCTCGTACATGAGGTGACTCCTGGGTGGGGTTCGGGGGTGGTGCGTGTCGTTGTCGGCTGCGGGTGGGTGGGGGCTGATCGCGCAGTTCCCCGCGCCCCCAAAAAGCCGCCCCAGCTGCGGGCAGTCGTGCCGCTGGGGCGGCACGGGTGGGCGCAGCGGCGAGCGAAGCCCACCCCCGAGCCTCAGCCGGCATCAGCTACTCGACGCGCCTCAGCGCATCCGCCGGACGGAGTCGCGAGGCCCGCCAGCCGCCAAAGGCGCCGGCGATCAGACCGCCGGCCACCGCAAGAACCACCGCCAGCACGATCGTCGTCACGCTCACCGGCGCCGTCAGCGCAACCTCCAGCGTCTTCGCCGCCTGCCGCCCGGGCCCACCGAAGCCGCCCCCGGGGCCACCGAACCCTCCCGTGCCGCCGCCCCCCAACTGCGCCTGCAGCGTGGGGCTGACGCTGGTCACGGCGTATGCCCCCGCAAGCCCCAGCCCGATCCCCAGCGCCCCGCCCAACAGCCCGTTGACCATGGCTTCGCCGACGACCTGCCGGGTCACCCGGCCCGACTTCCACCCCAGAGCCTTCAGCGTGCCGAACTCCCGCACCCGCCGTGAAACGGCAGAGGACGTCAACAGCCCCGCCACCAGGAACGCAGCCGCCAGCACGGCGATCGACAGCCACTTGCCGACATTCGTGGCCAGGGACGACGCCGTGGACAGCGACCCGGACACCGTCTTCGCAAGGTCGGTCGACGTGGTGACCGTCGTACCCGAGACGTTCTTCTGGATGGCCGACTTGACCGAGTCGATCTGCTGGGAGTCGGTCGCCTTGACGTAGACCGTGGTGATCTTGTTCTTCTCGCCGGCCAGCGCCTGCGCCTGCTGCAGCGGGATGTACAGGTTGGCCGCCGCGTCACCGCTGTCCGCAGTCGCGATGCCGATCACCGTGAACTTGACGCTCTTGATGGTGACGGTCGAACCGACCTTGTACTTCTTCTCCTTGGCGTAGGCGGAGTCCGCCACGACGACCTCGGCGTTCGTCTCGGTCGTCCTGAAGGTACGGCCGCTGGTGATCTTCGACGAGGTCAGCGGGCCGAGCGCCGTCTTCGTGACGTCGGTGCCGTACACCGTGTACTGGTTGATGTCGAAGTCGGCGCCGCCGCCCCGCACCTCGCCCTGGGGCTGCCCGGCGCCGCCGCCCGCGCCGCGGCTGCCCCGGCCGCCCGCCGAGTTCTGGTTCTGCTGGAACTGCCCGCGGGTGAACTGGCCGTTGACCTTCACCACGTTGAGGCTGAGCCCGCCCACCGCGGACGAGACGCCCTTCTGGTGCCCGACCTCGGTGACGGTCGAGGCGGCCAGGGTCGTGAAGCCCTGCACCATGACCCGGTCGCTGCTCTGCGTCGAGTCGTCGCCGTTGCCCCGCGCGTCGAACTGGAAGCGCGGACGCCGGGAGTTGCTCGCCGTCGGCGTCGCCGCCTTGGTGACCGTCATGTCCGTGCCCAGCCCGTACAGCGACTGGAGGACCTTGTCCTGCGCCTTGCCCATGCCGGACGACACGGAGCTGACCACGATGACGAGCGCTATGCCGAGGGCAAGACCGGAGGCGACGACGAGGGCCGCCTTTCTGCGGCGGCGCAGTTCGCGCCTCAGGTAGGTGAAGAACATGCGCCGCAAGCTAGGGACGCCCCGTGATGACTCGATAAGGCCCTGATAAGAGATGCATGAGAAGGCCGTACAGGGGCCGGGGAACACCGATGCCGCCCCTGGGGGCGGCATCGGGAAGCTGTGAACCGACAGTGGGTCAGACGGCCGAACCGGCCTTCCAGTCCGCCCAGCTCAGGTTCCAGCCGTTGAGGCCGTTGTCCGGCTGGACGGTCTTGTCGCCGGTGTTGGAGACGACCACGACGTCACCGACGATCGAGTGGCTGTACATCCAGTAGCCCGGCGTGCTGGTGTCGTTGGCGCCCTTGGTGTCGGACAGGCCCACGCAGCCGTGGCTGGTGTTCACCGAGCCGAAGATGGACTTCGCGCCCCAGTAGTTGCCGTGCAGGAAGGTGCCGGAGTTGGTGAGGCGGATGGCGTGCGGCACGTCCTTGATGTCGTACTCGGCCTTGCCGTCGTTGTCCGTGAAGCCGACGGTCGTGCCGTTCATACGCGTCTGCTTGTACTTCTCGGACATCACCATGATGCCGTTGTACGTCGTGTGCTCCGGCGAACCGGCCGAGATCGGGATGGTCTTGATGACCTTGCCGTCCTGCGTGACCTTCATCTGCTTGGTCTTGGCGTCGACGTACGAGACCTGGTTGCGGCCGATGTGGAAGGTGACCGTCTTCTGCTGCACACCGTAGACACCGGAGGCACCCTGGACACCGTCGAGCGCGAGCTTCAGCGTGACGGTGGAGTTCTCCTTCCAGTAGTTCTCGGGGCGGAAGTCGAGGCGGTTGGCGCCGAACCAGTGTCCGACGACCTCCTGGCCGCTGCTGGAGGAGACCGTGATGCCCTTCTGGACCGCGGCCTTGTTGGTGATCGCCTTGTCGAAGTTGATCGACACCGGCATGCCCACGCCGACGGTGCTGCCGTCGTCCGGCGTGAAGGTGCCTATGAAGCTGTTGGCCGGGGCGACCGTGGTGAACGAGGCGTTCTCGTGCGCGATGCGACCGGCGGAGTCCTTCGCCACCGCCGCGACCTTGTAGGTGGTCGAGCGCTCCAGCTGGGCGTTCGGCTTCCAGCTGGTCTTGTCGGCGGAGAGCGATCCGGCGACGGCGGTGCCGCTCTCGGTCGTCATGGTCACGCTCGTGAGCGTGCCCTTGCTGACGGTGACGGCCGCGGAGTTGTTGATGGAGGCGTTGTCGGAGCCGTCCTTCGGCGTGATCTTGATGTCGGCCTCGGACGCCTTCTGGGCCGCCGCCTCGTCGGCCTTGGCCTGCGAGGTGTCCTTGCCCTTGCTGCCGGAGGCGTCGCCGCCGCCACCGCCGCCGGAACAGGCCGAGAGCACCAGAACCCCGCCGAGCAGTGCGGACGCGACCGTCAGGCCCCTGCGCCGCTTACTGTTCGTCATCACACGCTTCTCCATTGTTGCCGTATCCCCAAAAAGCCCCGAGAGTCCCCGTCAACGAACTTCAACGCTACGGCCGGTACGTCCCGTTCCACATATCCCGTAGGTGTGGGGCACGCCACCTCGGAGACGAAGAAACCCCGGACGGCGATTGCCACCCGGGGTCACGTTTTCCCAAGCCGCTCAGGAGACGCCGTCGGCCCCCTCGTCTTCGTCGTCTTCGTCCACATCATCCTCGTCCAGGTCCCAATCCGGCGAATCGGGGTCGTAGTCGATGGGCTCGCTCGACCAGGAGGCCTGCGCGAGGTCGACCCCCGGCACCCCGCTCACCAGGTCGAACGGGTCGACGAGAGAAGCCAGAGCCTCCGCCGTGTCTTCCGTCACAGCATCCTCGGCGTGCGCCCGCTCGTCGGCCGGCATGTCGGTGTCGGCGGCGAGACGTCGCAGCGCCGCCTTGGTCAGTTCGCCGGGGTCCTGGATTTCGAGGACGAGTTCCACTCGAAGGCGGACAAAACGTGATGTCTCTTCATTGTTCATGCCCGGAGCGTAAGGCCCGGGGCTCCCGTGACTTTCCTGTGACCCGCGCCTTTCACTAACATCGCCCCACACGGCCAATTCGCCAGCGCCACAAGGGGATCGATATTCCGTGTCATCCGCTCGACGTCCGTTGCTGACCGCCACCGCCGCAGGCACCGTCCTGTGCGCCCTGTGGTTCGTTCCCTCCGCCAAGGCAACCGGGGAAGAACCGGCGAGAACAGCGTCGTCGTCGGCCCCGGCCGCGCAGGTCACAGCGCAGGCGCGGGCCGTCTCGGAGACCACGGACAGCTCCGGCACCCAGACCCAACTCGCCGACACGGGAAGCCCCGACACCACTCCCTACGTCGTCGGCGGCACCGTCTTCCTCGGGATCGGCGCCGGATTCGTGGCGTATTCGATGCGCCGGGAGCGCCTCGGTTTTTGAATTTCCTTGACGCTTACTTGACGTCACCTTCATAGTCCGCGCATGAAGAGATCATCGAGGGTGCGCGCGGGCGCCACGGCTGCCGTGAGCGTGCTGTCGCTCGCCCTCATCACGGGTTGCGGCGGGAGTTCGGACAACTCCAAGGGCTCCGGCTCCAAGGACTCGTCCTCCTCGTCGGCGGCGGCCGCGAAGGCGCTCAGCGCGGCCGAGCTGAAGAAGCTCGTCATCAGCGGGGCGGACCTCGACGGCTACGACGTCAGGTCGGCGGACACCGGCGGCAAGTTGGCCGCGTCCAAGGACCAGGTGAAGGTGGCCGACGCGGTGGGGGTCCCCCCGCTCGAGTGAGTTCGAGGGTGGGGGAGTGCACCGCTCGCCTACGTCCTCACGGGGTTCGCGCCGGGCGACACGAGCGCCTACGTCAACCGGATGGCCACGGAGAAGAGCGACAGGCCCACGCCGACAGGCACCTCGGACAAGGGCCTCGACGCCGCGATGAACGGCCTCCAGGACGTCCTGGAGTCGAAGTTGACGATCGTCTCGCTGTCCTCGTACGACGGCCGGGGCGCCCAGGACACGATGAGGTCCGTGCCGGACGCGGTGAGCGGCTGCGCGAACGGCTTCACGGTCTCCGCCAAGGGCCAGGACACCCAGAAGTTCACGAAGGTCGCCGAGGAGAAGTCCTCCGGCAGCGGTGACGAGTCGGTGGCGTTCGCCGTGACCGGCAAGGCCGACGGCGACACGACGACGGTGCACGGCGAGGTGGTGCGGCACGGCTCCACGGTCGCCACCTACTACTCGATCAGCCTGGCGGCCCTGGCCGGCAAGCAGGACAAGTACCGCGTCCCCGCCGAGATCGTCAAGGCACAGGCGGCCAAGCTCGCCCGGAGCTGACGTGCGGGGAGGGCCGCCGGGGAGAGACGGCGGCGGCCCTCGTACCTACCGGAGCGGTCAGGCGAGCGGTCCCGTCACGCGCTCCACCGCGGCGACCAGATGGCCCTCGCGCACGAACGCGTCCGCGGCGGCCAGGTCGGGCGCGAGGAACCGGTCCGGACCGGGGCCCTGGACCCCCGCCGCACGGGCTGCCGCTATGGCGGCCTGCGAGGCGGGCGCCGGGTCCAGGCCCTCGCGCAGTTCTATCGCGCGGGTGGCGGCGTACAGCTCGATGGCGACCACACGCGTGAGGTTGTCTACGGCCGTACGCAGCTTGCGGGCGGCCGACCAGCCCATGGAGACGTGGTCCTCCTGCATGGCGGAGGAGGGGATCGAGTCCGCGGACGCCGGCACCGCCAGCCGCTTCATCTCGCTGACCAGCGCGGCCTGCGTGTACTGGGCGATCATCAGCCCCGAGTCGACACCCGCGTCGTCGGCCAGGAACGGCGGCAGGCCGTGGCTGCGGTTCTTGTCGAGCAGCCGGTCGGTGCGCCGCTCGGCGATCGACGCCAGGTCCGCGGCGGCGATGGCGAGGAAGTCGAGGACGTACGCCACCGGTGCGCCGTGGAAGTTGCCGTTGGACTCGACGCGCCCGTCGGGCAGGACGATCGGGTTGTCAACGGCCGACGCCAGCTCGCGCTCGGCGACGAGCCGGGCGTGCGCCATGGTGTCCCGTCCGGCGCCGGCGACCTGCGGGGCGCAGCGCACCGAGTAGGCGTCCTGGACGCGCGGCGCGTCGTCCTGGTGGTGCCCGGTGAGCTCCGAACCCTTCAGCACGGCCAGCATGTTGGCGGCGGAGGCACCCTGCCCCGGGTGCGGGCGGACGGCGTGCAGCTCGGGGGCGAGCACCTTGTCCGTCCCGAGCAGCGCCTCAAGGGACAGGGCGGCCGTGATGTCGGCGGACTTGTAGAGGGCTTCCAGGTCGGCGAGGGCCATGACCAGCATGCCGAGCATGCCGTCGGTGCCGTTGAGAAGGGCGAGGCCCTCCTTCTCCCGCAGTTCGACGGGGGCGATCCCGTGCTCTGCAAGGAGCTCACCGGCAGGGCGCACGGCTCCGTCCGGTCCTTCCGCCTCCCCCTCGCCCATGAGCGTGAGGGCGCAGTGGGACAGGGGCGCGAGGTCGCCGGAGCAGCCGAGGGAGCCGTACTCGTGGACGACCGGGGTGATCCCGGCGTTGAGCACGTCGGCCATGGTCTGCGCGACCTCGGGGCGCACGCCCGTGTGCCCCGAGCAGACGGTCTTCAGCCGCAGGAACATCAGGGCCCGTACGACTTCCCGCTCCACCCGCGGCCCGAGGCCGGCGGCGTGCGAGCGGACGATGTTGCGCTGCAGCTGAGCGCGGAGTTCCGGGCTGATGTGCCGGGTCGCCAGGGCGCCGAAGCCGGTGCTGACGCCGTAGACGGGCTCGGGCTTGGCGGCCAGGGCATCCACGATCGCCCGGGCGGCGGCCAGGGCCGCCACCGCCTCCGCGGAGAGCTCGACCCGGGCACCGCCGCGCGCCACGGCAAGAACGTCGGACCCGGTCACCCCGGACGTCCCCACCACCACAGTGTGCATATCCATATTCAGGAGCGTACGCAGTGAAGACGAAGATGTCACTACCGGGTCGCCAGTAGACCCCTTACACCGCCGGTCGGCGAATCTCAGCCCGTCGTGGGGGTCCCCCCGCTCGAGCGAAGCCGAGAGTGGGGGAGTTTGAGGACGAGGCCGTTCAGGCCGATACGGGGGCCCTGGAGGCGGAGCCCCCGGCACGTCACTCCGGCCGCCCCCGGAACCGCCGTCGCTCGGCCGGCACCTGAGGCGAAGGCTCGTCGGCCAGCCGTACGACCGGATCGTCGGGACCCTCCCGCCCCGCCACCACCGGCCCACCCGAGCGGAGCGCCTTCGCCCGGTACTGGGCCGCGTCCGCCAGCCGGAACAACCGCCGGGCCGACCGCACGGGCCCGATGGGGTCCTCAGTGGAAGCGACCCCGCAGGCGACCCCGTCACCGAGCTCCAACTCGGCGGCGCGGCGGCAGAGTTCGTCAGCCGCCTTCACGGCCTCGTCGGCGGGCGGTCCGACGGAGAGCAGACAGAACTCGTCGCCGCCGAGGCGGGCGGCGAGCGTGCCGGGGAGCATCGCGCCGCACAGGGAGAGGACGGAGCCGAAACGCTCCAGGAGGCGGTCGCCGACGGCGTGCCCCTGGGTGTCGTTGACGCGCTTGAGGCCGTTGAGGTCGCAGACGACGAGGCTGACGACCGTGCCGTCGGCGCGGTGCCGCTCAACTGCCTCGTCCAGCTTCGCATCGACGGCACGGCGGTTGGCGAGACCGGTGAGGGCGTCGGTGTAGGCGAGCCGCCTCACCTCCTCCAGCCGCTCGGCCTGCGCGATCCCGGCGGCGACGACGGCGGCCAGAACGGTCGCGAAGTCGGCGTCGCCCCGGTCGAAGACGGGAGCACCGGCAGGGCGGGCCACATAGAGCTCGCCCCACGCGCGCCCGTGCAGCACGATCGGGGCGACGACACAGCACCCGCGGCCCCGGCGGCGCAGGGCGGCGACGCGCTGGTGGAGGTATCCGGGGCGGCCGCCCGCCGCTGGCCCCTGCGCCGTCTCGACCCAGGCGTCGGGCTCGCCGCCGCCGGCCCACCGCTCGTGCAGGAACTCGGTGATCTCGGGGAACTGGTGCACGGGGTAGGACTCGTCCTCCGGGAACTCCTCCTCCCCCTCGGCCCGCTCCCCCACGTTCGCGAGGACCCGCAGCCGGCCGAGCTCCCGCTCCCACACCGACAGGGCGGCGAAGCTCCCGCCGAGCGCACGGCACCCCCCGGCCGCCGCCGCCCGCCACGCCTCGCGCGAGCCGTGGGCCGCGGCCATGCCCTGCGCCAGCGCGACGACCGCTGCGAGCCGTTTGTCCTCACCCATTACTCCAGGTTAGGTAGGTTTTGAGGGTTTCGGGACATTGGTGCGGCGGTGGGGTGACCTGCCGGGGCTCCGCCCCGGACCCCCGTATCGGCCTGAACGGCCTCGCCCTCGAACGCCGGACAGGCCGGCTTCACTCACCCGGCCAATTGGGCCGCCGCTTCTCGTTGAACGCCGCCACCCCCTCCGCCCGGTCCCCCGAGAAGGCCACCGACCGCCATGCCGCGTCCTCGACCTCCAGCCCGGCCCGCAGGTCGAGCCCGTGCCCGAGGCGCAGTGCGCGCTTGGCGGCCCGCAGGCCGACCGGGGAGTTCGCGGCGATGCGTGCGGCCAGATCCAGCGCCGCCTCGCGGTCGCGTCCCTCCTCCACCAGCTCGTCCACGAGCCCCAACTCCCGCGCCTCCGCGGCCTGCAGACGCCGTGCGGTGAAGATGAGCTCGGCCGCCCGCGCGGCCCCCACCCGCCGCGGCAGCAGCTGGGTCCCGCCGCCGCCCGGGATGACGCCCACGGACACCTCCGGCAGCCCCACCACGGCCGTACGGTCGGCCACGATCAGGTCGCACGACAGCGCCAGCTCGAAGCCGCCGCCCAGGGCGAACCCGTGCACCGCCGCGATCGTCGGCACCGGCAGCTCCAGGACCCCGGTGTAGGCGGCCCGCGCGACCGGCCGCTGCCTGAGCAGATCGGCGTCGGTGAAGGAGTTCCGCTCCTTGAGGTCGGCCCCGACACAGAACGCCCGCTCGTGCGTGGACGTCACCACGACCACCCGTACGTCACGGTCCGCGGCGAGTGCCGCGCAGGCCGCGGCGATCGAGCGCGCCATCTCGCTGGACACCGCGTTCATGGCCTTGGGCCGGTCGAGGACGAGTTCCGCGACATGCCCGACGTCCCCGGCACCCCCGTCGTCGTGTCGCCGCACCACCACGAACTCCCCGAACCGCTCCTCGCCCATGACACCCTCCGGTTAACGCGGGTTAACAACCTTCGGCCCGATCATTGCAGGGTTTCGTTGTGCTGTCCCCGTTCGGGTGACATCCCGCCCAACTCCCGCCACACCGCCCACGGGAGCGCATACGGTGCGTCCGCCACGGCGCACAGGGGAGCGCGGGCGCAAAGGGGGAGGGCACATGATGACGGTGACGGTGGAGACATCGATGAGGCGCGGCCGCCATCGCAGGCCCCGCCCCCGCAAACTGCTGTTCGCCGTCAGCGGTCTGGCCCTGGCCGCGGGCGCCCTGAGCCTCGTACGAATGGCACCGGATCCGGGAAGCGCCGGCCTCGGCACCACGGAGGCGGACCCCGGCCAGGACCCGGGCACCGACCAGTCGAGCAAGGCCGTGGCCGCCGTCGAGGCCGCACCCCGGGTGAGCCCGTCGGCGACCTACGCAATGGGCGGGGCGACCACGACCCCGACGGTGCCTTCCACCCTCGTACCGATGCAAACGGCGCCCCCGTCACCGAGCCTGGCGCCCACTCCGGTCACCACAACCATCCCGGTCACACCGAACAGCCCGGCACCCAGGACCACTCACCAGCCGTCGGCGACACAGGCTCCCGCCCCGCACCCGACTCCGACACCCGCCCGGACGACGCCCCCGCCGACCCCTCAGCCGCGCGAGTCCGGCCTGTGCGTACCGGTCATCGGCCTGTGCGTTGACCACCCCGACGCCGGCTGAGGAGCGCCCCAAAGGAGCGCGGGGAACTTAGCGACCAGCCACAACGCACCCGCAGCCGAAAAGAGCCCCCGCGGCGGAGCCGCAATCAGGCTCACCCGGCGGCGTGCTCAACCCCTCCGCGTGAGCAACCACGGCTCCACGACACCAAGCCCCCGCACCGGCCGCTGCCACATCGGCTGCAGAGCAAACCGGTACACCGGAGGCTCCTCCCCCTCCTTCTCCGCCGCGGCAGCCGCCTCGGCCTCGGAGGCCGGTGCCTCGCCGGTGCGGATCAGCTCCTGGGCGAAGTCGGCGTCGACCAGGACGGCGTCGCGCGGGGCTATCGACGTCAGCCGGGAGGCGAGGTTCACCGTCGTACCGAAGACATCGCCCATACGAGTGGTCACCGTGCCGAAGGCGATGCCGACGCGCAGCTCGGGCATCGTCTCGTCGTTCGCCATGGTCTCTATGAGACGCAGCGCGATCTCGGCGGCGATCCCGGCGTCGTCGGCCGCGTAGAGCACCTCGTCGCCCAGCGTCTTGACGAGCCGGCCGCCGTGCGCGGCGACCAGGTCGGCGGCGGTGGTCTCGAAGGCCTCGACGAGCTCGCCGAGTTCCTCCTCCTCCATCCGGCGGGTCAGCCGGGTGAAGCCGACCAGGTCCGCGAAGCCGACGGCCAGGCGCCGGTCGACCATCTCCTCGTCGTCGGCGGCCTGCACGACCCGCCCGGCGGAGGCGGCGAGCTGGCGCCGCCAGACGTAGACGAGGAACTCCTCCAGCTCGGGCAGGAGCAGTTCGACGATCGGGTACGTGACCTCGGTGCGCGTCATCCCGGGTTCCGGGGGCTCGGTGAGACCTTCCAGGAAGGAGTCGATCTGCCACTCCGCCAGCCGGGCCGTGGTCTGCCCGGTGGACCGGGCCACCTGCACGGCCATCGCCTCGCTCAGCAGCCCCGCCTCGACGAGACCGGACAGCCGGCGCAGCGCGAGTACGTCGGCCTCGGTGAGCGCCTTGGCCTGCCCGATGTCGGCGAAGCCCATGGCCCGCCAGAAGCGGGTGGCCAGCTCCACCGAGACGCCCGCGCTGCGGGCCGCCTGAAAGGGGGTGTAGCGCCGCTCCGCGCCGAGGATCAGGTGCTCGAGACGCAGGGCGAGCGGGTCCTCGCCGGGATCGGCGGCGTGGGGGTCCACCCGGCCGTCCGCGCCCGTGCCGGAGCCCGTGTCGTCGACGGTCACGCCTGCTGCCCTTCCGATCTGCCACGGTCAGGTATCGACCGGCCTCAACTGTACGGCAGGTGTGCGGTAGCTCACTCCGTTCTGGGGTCGGCAGGGGTGGTCACCCCTGAGCCGGTCGCAAGTGAACGACGTCTCCCGCACCCACTGGTTCCTGCACCCCGTCCTCCGTGGCGATCACCAGCCTTCCGTCGCCGTCCACCGCCACCGCCTCCCCGGTGATCGAACGGTCGCCCGGCAGCTCCGCCCGCACCGTCCTGCCCAGGGTCGCGCAGCCCGCCGCGTACGTCTCCTGCAAGCCGCTGACCGACGGATCGCCGCCCGCGTCGCGCCAGCGCCCGTACCACTCCTCCAGGGACCGCAGCATGGCCCTGAGCAGGGGGTCGCGGTCAGTGCTCACCGCCCCGGCGAGGGCCAGCGAGCCCGCCTGCGGCACCGGCAGCTCGCCCTCCCGCAGCGTGACGTTGATGCCGACCCCGATGACGACCCCGTCGTCCCCGGCCCGCTCGGCGAGGATGCCGCCGGCCTTGCGTTCCTCGCCGCCGATGGAAACAAGCAGGTCGTTGGGCCACTTGAGTGCCGTGTCCACACCCGCCGAGCGGGACAGCCCGGTCGCCACGGCGACCCCGGTGAGCAGCGGCAGCCAGCCCCAGCGGGCGACCGGCACCTCGGCCGGTTTCAGCAGCACGGAGAAGAAGAGGCCGGAACGGGCCGGTGCCGTCCACCGGCGGTCCAGGCGGCCCCGCCCGGAGGTCTGCTCCTCGGCGACCAGGACGTGCCCCTCGCCCGCCTTGCCCGCGCCCGCCAGGGCGACCAGGTCGGAGTTGGTGGAGCCGGTGCTCTGCACCACCTCCACCTCGCGCCACAGCCCGCCCTCCTGCACGAGGCCGCGCCGCAACGCGGCGGCGTTGAGCGGAGGCCGGTCCAGGTCGGACCAGCGGCTGTCGTCTGAAGCATCTCGCGGCGTCATGCAAGCCACCCTAGGTGTGTGAAACGCCGCACTGCTGATTCGTAGCGCCACCACTACTCTACGGATGAGTAACCGTCCCCCCTTTTGAGCAGGCAGGGAGCCGCGATCCCGATGTCCGAGCCGGAAGAGATCGATATCCACACCACCGCGGGCAAGCTCGCGGATCTCCAGCGTCGTATCGAGGAAGCGACGCACGCCGGCTCCGCACGCGCCGTCGAAAAACAGCACGCCAAGGGCAAGTTGACGGCCCGTGAGCGGATCGAGCTCCTCCTCGACGAGGGCTCCTTCGTGGAGCTGGACGAGTTCGCCCGGCACCGGTCGACGAACTTCGGCCTGGAGAACAACCGCCCGTACGGGGACGGCGTGGTGACCGGTTACGGCACCGTCGACGGCCGCCCCGTCGCGGTCTTCTCCCAGGACTTCACCGTCTTCGGCGGCGCCCTCGGCGAGGTCTACGGCCAGAAGATCGTCAAGGTCATGGACTTCGCGCTGAAGACCGGCTGTCCGGTCATCGGCATCAACGACTCCGGCGGCGCCCGCATCCAGGAGGGGGTCGCCTCCCTCGGCGCGTACGGCGAGATCTTCCGCCGCAACACCCACGCCAGCGGTGTCATCCCGCAGATCAGCCTGGTCGTCGGCCCCTGCGCCGGCGGCGCGGTCTACTCCCCCGCGATCACCGACTTCACCGTCATGGTCGACCAGACCTCGCACATGTTCATCACCGGCCCTGACGTCATCAAGACGGTCACCGGCGAGGACGTCGGCTTCGAGGAGCTGGGCGGCGCCCGCACCCACAACTCCGCCTCCGGCGTGGCCCACCACATGGCCGGGGACGAGAAGGACGCCATCGAGTACGTCAAGCAGCTGCTGTCGTACCTGCCGTCCAACAACCTCTCCGAGGCCCCGGTCTTCCCGGAGGAGGCGGACCTGGCGGTCACCGCCGAGGACCTCGAGCTGGATGCGATCGTGCCGGACAGCGCGAACCAGCCGTACGACATGCACACGGTGATCGAACACGTCCTGGACGACGCCGAGTTCTTCGAGACGCAGCCGCTGTTCGCGCCGAACATCCTCACCGGGTTCGGGCGCGTGGAGGGCCACCCGGTCGGCATCGTCGCCAACCAGCCGATGCAGTTCGCGGGTTGCCTCGACATCGACGCGAGCGAGAAGGCGGCGCGCTTCGTACGCACTTGCGACGCCTTCAACATCCCGGTCATCACCTTCGTCGACGTGCCGGGCTTCCTGCCCGGCGTCGACCAGGAGCACACCGGCATCATCCGCCGCGGCGCCAAGCTGATCTACGCCTACGCCGAGGCGACCGTCCCGCTGATCACGGTGATCACCCGCAAGGCCTTCGGCGGCGCCTACGACGTCATGGGCTCCAAGCACCTCGGCGCGGACATCAACCTCGCCTGGCCGACCGCCCAGATCGCCGTCATGGGCGCCCAGGGCGCGGTCAACATCCTGCACCGCCGCACCATCGCGGAGGCCGAGGCGAACGGCGACCTGGAGGCGACCCGCGCCCGTCTGATCCAGGAGTACGAGGACGCCCTCCTCAACCCCTACATCGCGGCCGAGCGCGGCTACATCGACTCGGTGATCATGCCGTCCGACACCCGCCGGCACGTCGTACGCGGCCTGCGTCAGCTGCGCACCAAGCGGGAATCCCTGCCTCCGAAGAAGCACGGCAACATCCCCCTCTAGGAGCCGCCATGACGATCAAGGTCGTACGGGGCAACCCGACCCCGGAGGAGCTGGCCGCCGCCCTGGCGGTGGTCCGAGCCCGCGCCGCGGCGGAAGCCTCCGTCCCGCCGGGCGCAACACGAGACAGGGACTCCTGGTCCGACCCGGCCAGGATCGCGTCCCACCGGCTCCCCCAGCCGGGTCCGACGTCGTGGACCCGCACGTACTGGCCGGGGTAAGGACCTCCAGGGGCGCGGGACTGCATCGATATGCGGCTCCGCCGCGTGGGCGTGACAAGCCCCCGCCGGCCCGCAGACGAACGACAACGTCTGCGGGCCGAACTTGAGTACGCGTACTCAGGCACCGCCCCCCGCCCAAGCCCCACGCTGGTGGCATGCTGTGGTCCGACCCTGAGAACGAGCCCCCCAAAGAACTCCGCGACATGCAGGAGATGTTGCGGCGGCTCGGCCTCCTCATGGCGTTGGCCATGATCCTGGCAATGGTCGTGATCGGCCTGAGGTGACCCCACCGTCGCATCGAGGTGCGGCTCCGCCGCGTGGCACCGCGCGGCTACGCTGACCGCATGACAGACGCGCCCCGCCGCCGCCTCATCCTCGCCTCCCAGTCCCCCGCCCGGCTGAACCTCCTGCGCCAGGCAGGTCTCACACCGGAGGTGATCGTCAGTGGCGTGGACGAGGACGCCGTGACCGCCCCCACCCCGTCCGAACTCGCCCTCGCCCTCGCGGAGGCCAAGGCTTCCGTCGTCGCCGCCAGGCCGGAGGCGCACGGCGCCCTGGTGATCGGCTGCGACTCCGTGCTGGTGCTGGACGGCGAGGCCCTGGGCAAGCCCGCGGACGCCGAGGAGGCCACGGCCCGCTGGAAGTCGATGCGCGGCAGGACGGGCATCCTGCAGACGGGGCACTGTGTCTGGGACACGGCGGCCAAGCGGTACGCGTCCGGCACCGCCTCCACCGTCGTCCGCTTCGGCGACCCCTCGGACGAGGAGATCGCCGCCTACGTCGCCTCCGGCGAACCCCTCCACGTCGCGGGGGCGTTCACGCTCGACGGCCGCAGCGCGCCGTTCATCGAGGGCATCGACGGCGACCACGGCAATGTGATCGGCATCAGTCTCCCCCTCGTCCGCCGACTCCTCGCCCGGCTGGGCGTCGGCATCACGGAGTTGTGGGCGCCGGCGGAGAGCTGACGGGGGATCCTTCTCCGCCCTTGCCGCCACCGTCGCTCTCGGGGCCGGGTGCCGCGGGCGGGACCGTGTCGGTGGGTTCGGCCGGGCTGTCGTACGTCATCAGGAGCAGCACGATGAGGGCGAGCACGACCACCATGAACAGGAACGCGGTCCAGCCCACCAGCCCCCACACGAAGGCACCCAGCAGCCCGTGCACGACCGCGGCGCTGATCAGCAGGATGCGTCCGAAGCCGGCCGGCGGGCGGTTGCGGATCGCCACGAGGAGCGCGACCAGGCCGCACAGGGCGAAGTAGAGGCCGAAGACGACGCCGCCGATCTTCGAGGACGCGGACATCACATCGGGGTCGAGGCCGGCCAGCGACATGTCCTGCCGGTCGACGACGATCCCCAGGAACCAGTTCAGCGCCGCGATGCCGAACGCCTCCACGAAGAGCACGACCGCCACGACCCACGCCACCGGTCTGCGCACCACCGGGCCCCACCCACTTTCGACTGCCGCCCGAGCGGGTCGGCCAAGGCTGCTGCTACCTCGAGTACGTACGAGACATCGCGAACGCTACTAACGGGTAAACCCCGGGACAAGGGTTCTGCGGGCGGCAAAGATTCGTTGGGCCATTCGTAGGGACTCCACAAAGAAACCGAGTGGCCCGCAGCACGCTCTCACAGAGACCTTGACCACATGGGAGAGCTAGGGTTTCCGGGAGGAGTCCTGCGTACCGAGGTGCGACAAGGGATTTCGCGGGTCGAGCATGCCTCGCATCACGCTCCGTGTGGGCAAGCTCACCACTGGGGACGGGTCGTAGTGCCGTGTAGCCAGTCCCTAAACTCGGCTTGTTTCAAGGAGGGAGCCTCAATCGTGCGCAAGGTGCTCATCGCCAACCGTGGCGAAATCGCTGTCCGCGTGGCCCGGGCCTGTCGGGATGCCGGGATCGCGAGCGTGGCCGTCTACGCGGACCCGGACCGCGACGCTCTGCATGTCCGCGCCGCGGACGAGGCGTTCGCCCTGGGCGGTGACACCCCGGCGACCAGTTACCTGGTGATCGACAAGATCCTGAACGCGGCGCGCGAGTCCGGCGCGGACGCCGTCCACCCCGGATACGGCTTCCTCTCCGAGAACGCCGACTTCGCGCAGGCCGTCCTGGACGCCGGGCTGATCTGGATCGGTCCGCCCCCGCAGGCCATCCGCGACCTGGGCGACAAGGTGGCCGCCCGGCACATCGCCCAGCGCGCCGGCGCCCCCCTCGTCGCGGGCACCCCCGACCCGGTCTCGGGTGCGGAGGAGGTCGTCGCCTTCGCCGAGGAGCACGGTCTGCCGATCGCCATCAAGGCCGCCTTCGGCGGTGGCGGGCGCGGTCTGAAGGTCGCCCGCACCCTCGAAGAGGTGCCCGAGCTCTACGATTCCGCGGTCCGTGAGGCCGTGGCCGCCTTCGGCCGCGGCGAGTGCTTCGTCGAGCGCTACCTGGACAAGCCCCGGCACGTGGAGACCCAGTGCCTGGCCGACCAGCACGGCAACGTGGTCGTCGTCTCCACCCGTGACTGCTCGCTGCAGCGCCGCCACCAGAAGCTGGTCGAGGAGGCCCCGGCGCCGTTCCTGTCCGAGGCGCAGGTCGCCGAGCTGTACTCGTCCTCCAAGGCCATCCTCAAGGAGGCCGGCTACGTCGGCGCGGGCACCGTGGAGTTCCTCGTCGGCCTCGACGGGACGATCTCCTTCCTGGAGGTCAACACCCGCCTCCAGGTCGAGCACCCGGTCACCGAGGAGGTCGCCGGCATCGACCTGGTCCGCGAGATGTTCCGTATCGCCGACGGCGAGGAACTCGGCTACGGCGACCCCGAGCTGCGCGGCCATTCCTTCGAGTTCCGCATCAACGGCGAGGACCCGGGCCGCAACTTCCTCCCCGCCCCCGGCACCGTCACCACCTTCGCCCCGCCGTCCGGCCCGGGCGTGCGCCTGGACGCGGGCGTCGAGTCCGGCTCGGTCATCGGCCCGGCCTGGGACTCCCTGCTCGCCAAGCTGATCGTCACCGGCGCCACCCGCGAGCAGGCCCTGCAGCGCGCGGCCCGCGCCCTGGAGGAGTTCCAGGTCGAGGGCATGGCGACGGCGATCCCGTTCCACCGTGCGGTGGTCAAGGACCCGGCGTTCGCCCCCGAACTCACCGGCTCCGCCGAGCCGTTCACGGTCCACACCCGCTGGATCGAGACCGAGTTCGTCAACGAGATCCCCGCGTTCGCCGCCCCTGCCGAGGCGGAGGCCGAGGAGGACTTGGACCGCGAGACGATCGTGGTCGAGGTCGGAGGCAAGCGCCTGGAGGTCTCCCTGCCGTCCTCGCTGGGCATGTCCCTGGCCCGCACCGGCCTCGCGGCCGGCGCCAAGCCGAAGCGCCGCGCCGCCAAGAAGTCCGGCCCGGTGGCCTCGGGCGACACGCTCGCCTCGCCGATGCAGGGCACGATCGTCAAGGTCGCCGTCGAGGAGGGCCAGGAGGTCAAGGAGGGCGACCTGGTCGTCGTCCTGGAGGCGATGAAGATGGAACAGCCGCTGAACGCCCACAAGTCCGGCACCATCAAGGGCCTGTCCGCCGACGTCGGCGCGTCCGTCAGCTCCGGCGCCCCGATCTGCGAGATCAAGGACTGACGTAGCACCGTCGTTTCTACGACATCCCGAGGCGCCCGCCGGACTGGAGCAGTTCAGTCCGCCGGGCGCCTCGTTCATTGCCCGTTGCCCCGTCCTCCGAGCAGGCGGACTCAGTGCTCGGGCAGCGTCCGCTCGCGCGCCCTCGATGGCATGCTGGAGGCAGACGGGGGCGCGCGCGAGGGCAGGCGGGAGGCTTGGTGGGCACGACGGCGGCGGGGATCGCGGCGAACGGCGGCACAGAGGTGACGCCGACGCCCCCGCGCGTCATGCGTGCCGACGCCCGCCGCAACTACGAGCGGCTGCTCACCGAGGCCCGCGCCGCCTTCGCCACGCACGGCACGGACGCGTCCCTGGAGGACGTGGCCCGGCGCGCGGGCGTCGGCATCGGCACCCTGTACCGCCACTTCCCCAACCGTCACGCCTTGTTGAGCGCCGTCTTCGAGGAAGCGGTGAGCGATCTGCTGGACCGCTCCCACGAACTCCTGAACGCCCCCGAGCCGTGCACGGCCCTGGTGACCTGGCTGCGCGAGATCATCACCCACGCCGGCGAGTACCGCGGCCTGGCCCTGGCCCTCATGTCCGTGACCTCCGACACCACCTCGGCCCTGGCCAGCTGCAGCACCCCGATGCACGAGGCGGGCGCCGCCCTGCTGAAGCGGGCGCAGCAGGCAGCCAAGGTCCGCGAGGACGTCACCATCACCGACCTCCTCCAACTCACCAACGCCATAGCACTGGCGGCAGAGGAGTCCCCGTCAGACCCCCAGCTGGCAGACCGCTTGCTGACCCTCACCCTGCGGGGCTTGAAAGCCACGTGAGGGCATCGGCTTTTAAGGGGCGCGGGGAACTGCGCGAGCAACCACAAACCAGCCGCAGCCGCCCGACCACACGAACCCCTACGGCGAACAGGCGACCTCAACGCCGCCGCAAATTCGCCACCCGAGCCCGTTCCCGCTCCCCCCCGGAGGGATCAAGCATCGCCGCCGTCCGAAGGCCGGACCCCGGCTGCCCGCGCCGCGGCCCCGGCAGGGCCACGTCCCGGCGCGCCTGGCGCGGGGGGACTGAATCACCGCCCGAATTCCCCGAGGCCCCGGCCACGGCGATCTGCACGCCCTGATCGGCGAGCGCCTGCAACTCGGTGGCGGCCCGGTCGTCATGCACCGGCGGCTCATCGGTCACCAGCCGGGTGATCACATCCGTAGGCACGGTCTGGAACATCGTGTCCGTACCGAGCTTGGTGTGATCGGCGAGCACGACGACCTCCGCGGCCGCCTGTACCAGCGCCCGGTCCACGGACGCCGACAGCATGTTGGACGTGGACAGCCCGCGCTCGGCGGTGAGCCCGCTCCCGGACAGGAACGCACGGGACACCCTGAGCCCCTGCAGTGACTGCTCGGCGCCGCTGCCCACGAGGGCGTAGTTGGAGCCGCGCAGGGTGCCGCCGGTCATCACGACCTCCACGCGGTTGGCATGGGCCAACGCCTGGGCGACCAGCAGGGAGTTGGTGACGACGGTCAGCCCGGGGATCCGGGCGAGCCGGCGGGCCAGCTCCTGAGTGGTGGTACCCGCCCCGACCACGATGGCCTCGCCCTCTTCCACGAAGTTGGCGGCGAGGTCGGCGATGGCCGTCTTCTCGGCGGTCGCGAGATGTGACTTCTGCGGAAAGCCGGACTCCCGCGTGAACCCGCCCGGCAGTACCGCACCGCCGTGCCGGCGGTCGAGGAGTCCTTCTGCCTCCAGTGCGCGCACGTCCCGCCGTACGGTCACTTCGGAGGTCTGGACGACGCGGGCGAGCTCACGGAGCGACACGGCCCCGTTCGCTCGCACCATTTCGAGGATCAATTGGCGACGTTCTGCAGCGAACACGAAACTGACAGTAACCCCAACGACCGTCTGCTTTCAGCTGTTTGCGCCGAATAGCAGAAGTTGTTCGCACAGGAGGACGGGAAGTGGTATAGGGCCTACCCGCTCCGACTATGCCGTACGCATGCTCGACAACTCCCTGTGACCAGCAAGGAGTCGGTTTCGGCCGTCAGACTTCGCCGCCGGTCTTGCGGGTGTGGAGCTGCCGGGCGACCTCCGCGATCGACCCCGAAAGGGAGGGATACACGGTGAACGCGTTCGCGATCTGTTCGACCGTCAGATTGTTGTCGACGGCGATCGAGATCGGATGGATCAGTTCCGAGGCGCGCGGGGACACGACCACACCGCCGACCACGATGCCCGTGCCCGGACGGCAGAAAAGCTTCACGAAGCCGTCGCGGATGCCCTGCATCTTGGCGCGCGGGTTGCGCAGGAGCGGGAGTTTGACCACCCGGGCGTCGATCTTGCCCGCGTCGACATCGGCCTGCGTGTAGCCGACGGTGGCGATCTCCGGGTCGGTGAAGACGTTGGACGAGACGGTCTTCAGATTCAGCGGGGCCACCGCGTCGCCGAGGAAGTGGTACATGGCGATACGTCCCTGCATGGCGGCCACCGAGGCGAGGGCGAAGACGCCCGTCACGTCACCGGCGGCATACACACCGGGAGCGGTCGTCCGGGAGACCTTGTCGGTCCAGATGTGCCCGGACTCGCGCAGCTTGACGCCGGCCTCCTCCAGGCCCATGCCCTCGCTGTTGGGGATGGCGCCGACCGCCATCAGGCAGTGGGTGCCGGTGATGACACGGCCGTCGGAGAGCGTGACCTCGACGCGGTCGCCGACCCGCTTGGCGGCGGCGGCGCGGGAGCGGGCCATGACGTTCATGCCGCGGCGGCGGAAGACGTCCTCGAGGACGGCGGCGGCGTCCGGGTCCTCGCCGGGCAGCACGCGGTCCCGGGAGGAGACGAGGGTGACCTTGGAGCCGAGGGCCTGGTAGGCGCCGGCGAACTCGGCGCCGGTGACACCGGAACCGACCACGATGAGCTCCTCGGGGAGCTCGTTCAGGTCGTACACCTGCGTCCAGTTGAGGATGCGCTCGCCGTCGGGCTGGGCGTCGGGCACCTCGCGCGGGTGGCCGCCGGTCGCGATGAGCACGGCGTCGGCGGTGAGGGTCTCCTCGGTGCCGTCGGCGGCGGAGACGATCACCTTGCGGGAGCCGTCGAGGGCCTGCATGCCCTCCAAGCGGCCGCGGCCGCGCATGACCCGGGCGCCGGCGCGGGTGACGGAGGCGGTGATGTCGTGCGACTGGGCGAGGGCGAGCCGCTTCACACGGCGGTTGACCTTGCCGAGGTCCACGCCGACCACCCGGGCCGCCTGCTCCAGCGGCGGGGTGTCGTCGGCGACGATGATGCCGAGCTCCTCGTACGACGAGTCGAAGGTGGTCATCACCTCGGCCGTAGCGATAAGGGTCTTCGACGGTACGCAGTCGGTCAGCACCGACGCCCCGCCCAGACCGTCGCAGTCGACGACGGTCACCTCCGCGCCGAGCTGGGCGGCCACCAGGGCCGCCTCGTATCCGCCGGGTCCGCCACCGATGATCACGATCCGAGTCACGTACCCCATTGTCCCGCACCGTTCAAGGTGCTACTGCCCGGGGGGCGGGGCAATGGGTTGGCAAGGGGCCGCTGATACGTCAGGGGCCCGTGGGCCGGCTGCCGTACTCTCGACCCATGTCGCTCTACGCCGCGTACGCCGGCAACCTCGACGCGCGGCTGATGACCCGCCGCGCCCCGCACTCGCCGATGCGCGCCACGGGCTGGCTGAACGGCTGGCGGCTGACGTTCGGGGGCGAGCACATGGGCTGGGAGGGCGCCTTGGCGACGATCGTCGAGGACCCGTTCTCGCAGGTCTTCGTCGCGCTGTACGACATCGCGCCGCCGGACGAGGAGTCCATGGACCGCTGGGAGGGGGTCGGCCTGGGCGTCTACCGCCGGATGCGGGTGCGGGTGCACACGCTGGAGGGCGAGGAGTCGGCGTGGACGTACGTCCTGGACGGCTACGAGGGCGGTCTGCCGTCGGCGCGGTATCTCGGGGAGATCGCCGATGCGGCCGAGTCCGCGGGGGCACCACACGATTACGTGATGGAACTGCGGAAGCGTCCCTGCTGAGGGGGTCGGCTCCTAGACTTGGAGGATCGACGCACCAACGGGAGATCGCATGGCCCCCACCACGTATGACGTCTACTACACGGTGCAGGCCGCCGCGGCCCGCGACCGGCTCGACGACCGGCAGCGCATCGCGTTCGACAAAGGCATCGCCCTGCTGGCCCGCGACCCGTTCCTTTCGGTGTCGCGGCCCATAAGCTCCACCGGCGACGACCGCACGATCCGGCTCACGCAGAACGTCCTCGTCGAATACACGGTCAGCCGTGGGCGCCTGCTGATCTTCATCGTCGAGGTCTTCAACGACAAGGACGTCCTCGTCACGGACGAGTAGCTGTCCGGCCACCGCACAGCTTGACCACTTGACCACAGCGGCCGCAAAGGTCCCGTTGTGTCACCTGGTTCGTTGGAAACGACAAGACAACGATCGCCATCCCGTGAGCTCTGCCATCTACGCGCGTAGGCGTCGAGCGGCTACTCTCGACGCGTGAACGCATCTCTTCTTCCGGACGACATCCAGGGCGACCCGCACGCCGCCGCCGACGCCGCCGCCGCGCGCCTGCGCGAACTGACCGGCGCCGAGACCCACGACGTCGCCCTCGTGATGGGCTCCGGCTGGGCACCGGCCGTGGACGCCCTCGGCGCACCCGACGCCGAGCTCCTCGTCACCGAGCTGCCCGGTTTCCCGCCGCCGGCGGTGGAGGGGCACGGCGGCAAGATCCGCTCGTACAAGATCGGTGAGAAGCGGACCCTGGTCTTCCTGGGCCGTACGCACTACTACGAGGGCCGCGGGGTCGCCGCCGTGGCGCACGGCGTCCGTACCGCCGTCGCCGCCGGCTGCAAGACCGTCGTGCTGACCAACGGCTGCGGCGGGCTGCGCGAGGGCATGCGGCCGGGGCAGCCGGTGCTGATCAGCGACCACATCAACCTGACGGCCACGTCGCCGATCGTCGGCGCGAACTTCGTCGACCTGACCGACCTGTACTCGCCGCGGCTGCGCGCCCTGTGCAAGGAGATCGACCCGAGCCTGGAGGAGGGCGTCTACGCCCAGTTCCCCGGCCCGCACTACGAGACGCCGGCCGAGATCCGGATGGCGCGGGTGATCGGGGCGGACCTGGTGGGCATGTCGACGGTGCTGGAAGCCATCGCGGCGCGTGAGGCCGGTGCGGAGGTGCTGGGTATCTCCCTGGTGACGAACCTTGCGGCGGGGATGACGGGTGAGCCGTTGAACCACGAGGAAGTTCTGCAGGCGGGGCGGGACTCGGCGACTCGGATGGGGTCGCTGCTGGCTCAGGTGCTCGGGCGGCTGTAAGGGCGGGACTGCTCGGGGCCGGTGCGGCATTTTCAGCCCGTCCGGCATGTGAGGACGAGGCCCTTCGGGCCGAAGGGGGGTCCGGGGGCGCAGCCCCCAGGGACCCGCACCACGAGACGATGAGAGGCTGACCCGGACGTGCACGACGAACTGCTAACCCGCGCCAACGCGTGGCTCGGCGAGGACCCCGACCCGGAGACCCGCGACGAGCTCGCCAAGCTCATCGAGGCCGGTGACGTCGCGGAGCTCGAAGAGCGATTCAGCGGCACTCTCCAGTTCGGCACCGCGGGCCTGCGCGGTGAGCTGGGTGCCGGGCCGATGCGGATGAACCGGTCCGTCGTCATCCGTGCCGCGGGCGGTCTGGCCGCGTATCTCAACGCCAAGGGGGAGCGCGGCGGGCTCGTCGTCATCGGCTACGACGCCCGGCACAAGTCCGCCGACTTCGCGCGCGACACGGCGGCCGTGATGACGGGCGCGGGCTTCCGGGCCGCGGTGCTCCCCCGCCCGCTGCCCACGCCGGTGCTCGCCTACGCGATACGGCATCTCGGCGCGGTCGCGGGCGTGGAGGTCACCGCCAGCCACAATCCGCCCCGGGACAACGGCTACAAGGTCTATCTGGGGGACGGTTCGCAGATCGTGCCGCCGGCCGACGCGGAGATCGCCGCCGAGATCGACGCGATCGTCTCCCTGGACGACGTGCCGCGCCCTGAAGCCGGCTGGGAGATCCTCGACGACAGCGTCCTGAACTCCTATCTGGCCCGTACGGAGGCGGTGCTCGCCGCCGGTTCCCCGCGCACCGCGCGCACCGTCTACACCGCGATGCACGGCGTCGGCAAGGACGTCCTGCTCGCCGCGTTCGCCCGGGCCGGTTTCCCCGAGCCCGCCCTGGTCGCCGAACAGGCCGAGCCCGACCCGGACTTCCCGACCGTCGCCTTCCCCAACCCGGAAGAGCCGGGCGCCATGGACCTCGCCTTCGCGCAGGCCCGCGCGACCGACCCCGACCTGATCATCGCCAACGACCCCGACGCCGACCGCTGCGCCGTGGCAGTGAGGGACGGTGGCGACTGGCGGATGCTGCGCGGCGACGAGGTGGGCGCCCTGCTCGCCGCCCATCTCGTCAGGCGCGGCGCCCGGGGCACCTTCGCCGAGTCGATCGTCTCGTCCTCCCTGCTCGGCCGTATCGCCGAGAAGGCGGGGCTGCCGTACGAGGAGACCCTCACCGGCTTCAAGTGGATCGCCCGCGTCGAGGGCCTGCGCTACGGCTACGAGGAGGCTCTCGGCTACTGCGTGGACCCGGACGGGGTGCGCGACAAGGACGGCATCACCGCCGCGCTGCTGATCACCGAGCTGGCCTCCGAGCTCAAGGAGGAGGGGCGGACCCTGACTGACCTCCTCGACGACCTCGCCGTGGAGCACGGGCTGCACGCCACCGACCAGCTCTCGGTCCGGGTGGCGGACCTGTCGGTCATCGCCCGCGCCATGCAGCAGCTGCGGGAGCAGCCGCCGACCGAGCTCGCGGGCCTCGCCATCACCCGGGCCGAGGACCTCACCCGGGGCACCGAGAAGCTGCCGCCCACCGACGGGCTGCGCTACACGCTCGACGGCGCCCGCGTCATCGTCCGCCCGAGCGGCACGGAGCCCAAGCTGAAGTGCTATCTGGAGGTCGTGGTCCCCGCCGCCACGCACGGCGACCTCCCGGCGGCCCACGCCACCGCGAACGACCTCCTCGCGGCAATCAAGCGGGACCTGTCGGCGGCGGCCGGCATCTGAGCCGTACCGCTCGAACCTGCGTCACCTCGAAGGGGCGCCCTCTCGGCCATCGGCCCGGGGACGCCCCTTCGAGGGTTTCACCCGGGGCTGTTGACCCGGCCACCCCGCTCCGGGCAAGGGCGGACTGGAATCGCACCGCCGATCCGGCCCTGAAGCCCGTGGACTCGCGCCGCCGAGCTGATCCAGCCGAGCGATCGGCTCGGTGTGCCCTGTGATCGGCAGTCGTCAGATCTTGCGCTCGGGACCGCTCCCGGGGCGGAGCCTGCCCGCCTCATCGAGGTCGTTGAGTACCGCGGGCAGGCCGACGCGCAGCATCCTGCGCCGGACGTGGCCCAGGATCCGGGCCACGAAGAACCCGCCGGTTCCTGCGAAGCCCGTGTGGTCGTAGGTGAAGCGCGTTCCTGCAGCCCGAGGCTCGATCCGATAGGTGACCTCGGTGGTTTCGCCGCCGCCGTGGTCGGTCCACGAGTAGCGCAGCAGTCGCGGCTCGTCCACCTCCAGCACGACGCAGTCGACGATCCCGCTCCAGCCAGGCTTCGGCTTCGCGGTGAACCGGAACTCGGTGCCGACGGTGGTGGCAAACCCTTCCGGTCGGGCCCCGGCGCCGGTCGCCGTCCACAAGGGGATGAGCGCCGGATCGGTGACGGCGCGCCAGACCTTCGTGGGGGAGTGCGGATAGTCGCGGACGATGTGGATGGCGCTCATGGGGGCTCCCAAGGCAGTGTGGACGTCTCCCGGCAGAAGAAAGTTACAGCAACTGAAAATATACAGTAGCAGTAATAATCCAGTCGCTGGACTACGCTGTCATGCGTGAGCACGGTGGACTGGACGGGATGGCGCAGACAGGTCGGGGAGCCCGCGGCCGAGGGATTGCGGGAGCGGAAGAAGCGTCTGATGCGGCAACGCCTGTCGGACACCGCGACCGAGATGTTCCTGGAGCACGGCTTCGACGGCGTTCGCGTTGCGGAGATCGCCCAGGCGTGCGGAGTCTCGGAGAAGACGGTTTTCAACTACTTCCCCACCAAGGAATCGCTCATCCTGGACCTCGACGAGGCCACGACGACCGCCCTGCGCACCGGCCTGGCCATCCCTGACCGCTGCCCGGTCGACGCGGTGCTGCGGGTCCTGTCCGACGAGTTGCACGGCATGACGTCCTGGATCGCCGCACAGGACGACTCGGGTCAGGCCGCCGCCACGATCAGGCGCTTCCGCGAGCTGATCCGGTCCACGCCCTCACTACGGGCCTATCACCGCGACATGACTGACCGGCTCATCGCAGTCGCAGCCGAGGCGCTGGCCCAGCGCACCGGGATGAGCCCGGATGATCCCGAGCCGCAGATCGCGGCAACGGCTCTGATCGGGCTGTGGCCCGTCCAGTTCCGGAGCCTGGGAAAGCACCTGAAGAGCGTTCGCACACCTGAGCAGGTTCACAAGGCGGTGACCGCCGACGTCCGCCGCGCAGCCAAGCTCATCGAGGCCGGCCTGGCCACGTTCAAGGCTCTGGGGGAACCGCCGGCACCCATGCCCGCAACGCACTCCGAGCCAGAGAAAGGGCTGCCGACTCGTTGACACGCTCGGGGACGCCGTGACCGACCGAGCCGCCCGGGACCGGGCGTGCCCCAGCGGGGCCGGGCAGGACCGAGCGTCGGGGCGGTACCCAGCAGCCCGAGCGCTGCCGGTGCCCAGCGGTCCGAGCAGGGCCAAGCGGCCCGAGAGGCGCAACACCGTGGCCGACCGGCCGGACCCGGCGGCCCGGACAGTACCCAGCAGCCCGAGCGCTGCCGGCACCCCCGGCGGCTCGGACGCAGGTCAGCCCATAGCCGCCAGAACCGCCAGCAGCACCGCCCCCGCCACCGCCGGACCCGCGATCTCGTAAGCCCAGCGCACCGTGACCTCCCCCTGCGCCGTCCCCGTCTGCTCATGGGCTTCGAGCAGTGCTCGCAGGTCGTCCATGATCTTGTCGCTCTCGGCGCGGACGGGCCCCTCCGGGACGGGGGTGCCGCCCGGGAGTCCGCCGGGTCCGAAGACACCGCCCGGACGGCCCCGCCGCCCCCCGCCGCTCGCGTCCGCCGTGGCCCTGGCCTCCTGTCGCGCCGCCCTCTTCCGGGCGCGCAGCGAGACGGGGACGGCCCACAGCTGGTACTTGCTCCCGGACTTCACGACGACCTCGTTGGAGTAGCCGGACCGCAGCAGGGCGACCTCGCTCCAGGGCACCACGACGATGCGGAAGGGGTTGCGGATGCGCAGCCGCTCGGCGTTGGCGTATACGGCGGGGCGCAGCGTGAAGGCCAGGATCAGCGGCACCACGAGGATAAGCGCGGCGAGCGCCAGCCACGGGGTGCGGCCGTGCCCGGAGACGATCGCGTCGATGCCCAGCCAGCCCGCGACGGCAAGCAGCAGGACGCCGCCGACGATCCCCCCGGACGACCGGTAGGCCCGGTCCTTGTACTGGGGGGCCGGGGGCTGCGGTGCTGGTGACTCATGGTCCGGGGTCGTCATACCGCCGATTCTGCCCGACGGCCACGACGATGCTCGTACGTGGTGTGTGCGCACTTGATGGGCAGCCGGGGGTGTACAGCCGCTACGCGCGTAGATATGCTCGTCTGGTGACCATGCCCACCACTGCACCCAACGCAGCCCACGCACTCGAAGACGTCACCGCGTCCGACAGCACGCTGCGCCGCTTCCTTCACGGGCTGCCCGGCGTCGACGCGGTCGGTCTGGAGGCGCGCGCCGCCTCGCTCGGCACCCGTTCCATCAAGACGACCGCGAAGGCGTACGCCATCGACCTCGCCATCTCGATGGTCGATCTGACGACACTGGAAGGCGCGGACACCCCGGGCAAGGTCCGGGCGCTCGGCGCCAAGGCCGTCCACCCCGACCCCACGGACCGTACGACCCCCGCGACCGCGGCCGTCTGCGTCTATCCCGACATGGTGCCCGCCGCGAAGGAGGCCGTCGCCGGCTCCTCGGTGAAGGTCGCCTCGGTCGCCACGGCCTTCCCGGCGGGCCGCGCCCCGATCGCCGTGAAGCTGGCCGACGTCCGCGAGGCCGTCGCCGCGGGCGCCGACGAGATCGACATGGTCATCGACCGCGGGGCGTTCCTCGCGGGCAACTACATCAAGGTGTACGACGAGATCATCGCCGTGAAGGAGGCCTGCGGCACCTCGGCCCGCCTCAAGGTCATCTTCGAGACGGGCGAGCTGTCGACGTACGACAACATCCGCCGCGCGAGCTGGCTCGGCATGCTGGCGGGCGCGGACTTCATCAAGACGTCCACGGGCAAGGTCGCGGTCAACGCCACCCCCGCCAACACCCTGCTGATGCTGGAGGCCGTGCGCGACTTCCGCGCGCAGACCGGGGTACAGGTCGGCGTGAAGCCCGCCGGCGGCATCAGGACGACCAAGGACGCCGTGAAGTTTCTCGTACTGGTCAACGAGACCGCCGGCGAGGACTGGCTGGACAACCACTGGTTCCGCTTCGGCGCCTCCTCGCTCCTGAACGACCTGCTGATGCAGCGTCAGAAGCTGGCCACCGGCCGCTACTCCGGCCCCGACTACGTGACGGTGGACTGATCACCATGGCATCCGCATTCGAATACGCCCCGGCACCCGAGTCCCGCTCGATCGTCGACATCGCGCCGTCCTACGGCCTGTTCATCGACGGCGAATTCACGGAGGCGGCCGACGGCAAGGTCTTCAAGACGGTCTCCCCGAGCACCGAGGAGGTGCTGTCGGAGGTCGCCCGGGCCGGTTCCGAGGACGTCGACCGCGCGGTGAAGGCCGCCCGCAGGGCCTTCGAGAAGTGGTCGGCGCTGCCCGGCTCGGAGCGCGCCAAGTACCTGTTCCGCATCGCACGGATCATCCAGGAGCGCAGCCGTGAGCTGGCGGTCCTGGAAACCCTCGACAACGGCAAGCCGATCAAGGAGACCCGCGACGCCGACCTCCCCCTGGTCGCCGCGCACTTCTTCTACTACGCGGGCTGGGCGGACAAGCTCGACCACGCCGGCTACGGCGCGGAACCCCGCCCCCTGGGCGTCGCCGGCCAGGTCATCCCCTGGAACTTCCCGCTCCTGATGCTGGCCTGGAAGATCGCCCCGGCGCTCGCCACCGGCAACACGGTGGTCCTCAAGCCCGCCGAGACGACCCCTCTGTCCGCCCTCTTCTTCGCGGACATCTGCCGCCAGGCCGGTCTCCCCAAGGGCGTCGTCAACATCCTTCCTGGCTACGGCGACACGGGCGCCGCGCTCGTCGCGCACCCGGACGTCAACAAGGTCGCGTTCACGGGCTCGACGGCGGTCGGCAAGGAGATCGCCCGCACGGTGGCGGGCTCGCGCAAGAAGCTCACCCTCGAACTGGGCGGCAAGGGCGCCAACATCGTCTTCGACGACGCCCCGATCGACCAGGCCGTCGAGGGCATCATCAACGGCATCTTCTTCAACCAGGGCCAGGTCTGCTGCGCGGGCAGCCGACTCCTCGTCCAGGAGTCGATCCAGGACGAGCTGCTGGAGTCGCTGAAGCGCCGCCTCACCACGCTTCGTCTCGGCGACCCGCTGGACAAGAACACGGACATCGGCGCGATCAACTCCGAGGAACAGCTCTCCCGCATCACCACCCTCGTCGAGCAGGGCGAGGCGGAGGGCGCCGAGCGCTGGTCCCCGGCCTGCGAAATCCCGTCCTCCGGCTACTGGTTCGCCCCGACGCTCTTCACGAACGTCACCCAGGCGCACCGGATCGCCCGTGACGAGATCTTCGGCCCGGTGCTGTCCGTCCTCACCTTCCGCACCCCGGACGAGGCGGTCGCCAAGGCCAACAACACCCCGTACGGCCTGTCGGCGGGCATCTGGACGGAGAAGGGTTCGCGGATCCTCGCCGTGGCGAACAAGCTCCGTGCGGGCGTCGTCTGGTCCAACACGTTCAACAAGTTCGACCCGACCTCGCCGTTCGGCGGCTACAAGGAGTCGGGCTTCGGCCGCGAGGGCGGCCGCCACGGCCTGGAGGCGTACCTCGATGTCTGACCGCTTGACTGTCTTCAAGACCTACAAGCTGTACGTCGGCGGGAAGTTCCCGCGTTCCGAGAGCGGCCGGGTGTACGAGGTGACCGACAAGAAGGGCAACTGGCTCGCGAACGTGCCCCTTTCGTCCCGGAAGGACGCCCGTGACGCGGTGGTCGCCGCCCGCAAGGCGTTCGGCGGCTGGTCCGGGGCCACGGCCTACAACCGCGGCCAGATCCTGTACCGCATCGCGGAGATGCTGGAGGGGCGCAGGGACCAGTTCGTCCGCGAAGTCGCCGACTCGGAAGGCATCTCGAAGTCCAAGGCGGCTGCGGTCGTCGACGCTGCGATCGACCGCTGGGTCTGGTACGCGGGCTGGACCGACAAGATCGCCCAGGTCGTGGGCGGCGGAAACCCGGTCGCGGGCCCGTACTTCAACCTGTCCTCCCCCGAGCCGACGGGCGTGGTCGCGGTCCTGGCCCCCCAGGAGTCGTCGTTCCTCGGCCTGGCCTCGGTGATCGCCCCGGTGATCGCGACGGGCAACACGGCGGTCGTGGTGGCCTCCGAGAAGTCCCCGCTCCCCGCCCTGTCCCTGGGCGAGGTCCTGGCCACCTCCGACCTGCCCGGCGGCGTCGTCAACGTCCTGTCCGGCCGTACGGCGGAGATCGCCACGCCGCTGGCCGCGCACCAGGACGTCAACGCCATCGACCTCGCGGGCGCCGACGACGTACTGGCCAAGGAGCTGGAGATCGCGGCGGCGGACAACCTGAAGCGTGTTCTCCGTCCACAGCCTGTGGACGAAGTCGACTGGTTGACGACTCCGGGCACCGACCGCATGACGGCATTCCTGGAGACGAAGACGGTCTGGCACCCGACGGGTTCGCTGGGCGCGTCCGGCTCGGCGTACTGAGCCCTCCTCGACCGAGCCGCGCTTCCCCTCCGTCCGGGGGAGGCGCGGCTCTCCCGTCGGGGCGAGCCTTGCAGACATATAGTCACATGAATTGCACACTAGAGTAATCTTGTGCCACCATGCGCACATGGTAGAGATCGCCATCAGCGCAGCCCGTTCCCAGCTCGGCGACCTGGTCCGCCGCGCCGCCCACGGCCGCGAGACCATCGCCCTCACCGACCACGGGCACGTGGCCGCTCTCCTCGTATCGCCGCAAGTGATAGAGGATCTCGAAGACGCCCTTGTATTCGCGGACTACCAGCGGCGCAAGGCAGAGGGAACGCTCGAACCGGGCATCCCGCATGAGGAAGTCGGCCGGATGCTGGGGCTGCGGTAAGTGGCCTACGAGATCATCTGGGAGCCTCGCGCCACGAGCGCGGCCGTGCGGTTCCTCAAGGAGGATCCCGCCGGACTGTCCGCCGTTTACGCGGCCGTGGACGCCTTGGCCACCCAGCCGCGCCCGTCGGGCTCCATCCCCTACGGATCACCCGACCTCCGACGCCTGCACGTCGGGGACTACCGAGTGCTGTACGTCATCGACAACGACGTGATCCACATCCTGGTGACCCACCTCGGCCGCACCACCTGATCAGAGACCGAGAGCCGCGCCCTCCCCGTCCGGGGAAGACGCGGCTCTCTTTCATGCACGGGCCGGGTTCAGACCAGGCGAGGCCCGCCCAGCAGCATTGCGGCCGTCTCCAGCGCCGCCGGAACCGTACCGACCGGGCTCTCCTGGCTCAGAGCGGCCAGACCGGAGAGCGGGCCGGCGATGTGGTTGCTCGTCGGGTCGACGGTGTTGACGGGGAGAGCGCCGCGCCTCAGGCCCGGCACGGAACCGGTGACCGACCGCACCTGGCCGGTCGGGCCCTGGAGGCTCTTCTGCGGGTCGAGCTTGCTGAGCGTGTTCGCCGCGGTGGCCGGCGACAACGGCACCTTCACGGCGGCCGTGGAGTCCGCGGACGCCGTCGCCGCGCTCGCGCCGAGTGCCGCCGAGACGGTGGCGAGGGCGATCAGGGCGCGCCGGGCGTGCGGCTTGGAGGGGGAAGCGTGTCGTGCCATTGCAGTAGTCACCTTGGATTCGCTGAGTAATCAGGTCGACACGAAGGGTAGTTGAGATGTGATGCGCACACCAATGCCGACCCGCGGGGTCGGCAGGACGTACGGAATACGTCAAACTGGTGTCCCGTGAGCATCCATCTCCCCTCCTCCGCCCGCGTCGTGCTGCTCTGCGGCCCCTCGGGCTCGGGCAAGTCCCTTGTCGCCGCCCGCTCCGGCCTCCCCGTGCTGCGCCTCGACGACTTCTACAAGGAGGGCGAGGACCCGACGCTGCCGCTGGTGGCTGGAAGCTCCGACATCGACTGGGACCACCCGGACTCCTGGGACACGGACACCGCCGTCGCCGCGATTGCGGAGCTGTGCCGCACGGGCCGTACGAAGGTTCCCGTCTACGACATCTCCCTCTCCGCCCGCACCGGTGAGGAGACCGTCGACATAGGACGGACACCGCTGTTCATCGCGGAGGGCATCTTCGCGGCCGAGATCGTCGACCGTTGCCGGGAGTTGGGGCTGCTGGCCGACGCCCTGTGCCTGAACCGCGGCGCGGTCCGCACCTTCCGCCGCCGCTTCCTGCGCGATCTCAAGGAGGGCCGCAAGTCGGTCCCGTTCCTGCTGCGCCGCGGCTGGCGCCTGATGCGCCAGGAACGCTCGATCGTCGCCCGCCAGACCGCCCTCGGCGCCCACGCCTGCGACCGGGACGAGGCCTTGGGCCGGCTGGCCGCGGCCGCGGTGGGCCGGCGCCCCGCGGCGGCGCCCACACGCTGACCCCACCCACGACAGCGGGAGCACAAGAACAAAAAAAGCGGGACTGGACGGACCCCCCGGCCCTCCAGTCCCGCTCTCCCCCGTTCCCCCGTTCCCCCGGTGGTGCTTCCCCCATGAGCCCCCGTAGCTCCCCCGGTTACCGCTCCCCCTGCTTCCCCCGTTACCTGCTTCCCCCCCAACCCTCAGGCGACGAGCTCCCCGAAGGCGTCCTCCTCGTCACGGCCGAAGCTGAGGACCTCGTCCTCGCGCAGCCGGCGGAGCGACCGCCAGATGCTGGACTTCACCGTGCCGACACTGATGTCGAGGATCTCCGCGATCTCCGGGTCCGTGCGGCCCTCGTAGTAGCGCAGGACCAGCATGGTGCGCTGGAGTTCGGGGAGTCGGGCGAGCGCCTGCCACAGGACCGCGCGCAGCTCCGTGCCGCGCATCGCGTCCGTGTCGCCGGGCGTCTCCGGCAGTTCCTCGGTCGGGTACTCGTTCAGCTTGCGGCGCCGCCACGCGCTGATGTGCAGGTTCGTCATGGTGCGCCGGAGGTAGCCCCCGACCGCGGCCTTGTCGCTGATCCGGTCCCAGGCCTTGTACGTCGAGAACAGCGCGCTCTGCAGCAGGTCCTCGGCCTCGAAGCGGTCACCGGTCAGGTGGTAGGCGGTGGCGTACAGGGAGGCGCGGCGCTCCTGGACGTAGGCGGTGAACTCCGCCTCCGACAGCGACCGACGCTCCCCCGTGTCCTCCCTGTACGCGCTTCCCCCGTGCGTTTCCCCCGTGAAGGTGTCAACCACCGTCATGTACGCGGTGTGCTGACGCCCGGTGCCGCGAGCGCACCCCCGCCCGCTCACGGCACCGGACTTCTCGGAACCCCGGCCCCCGTTCACGTCGTGCAGGCGCGTGACCACTGCGCTATTGCTGGTGCTGTGCAGCATGTTCATCTCGCGCCCCCCGTCGTGGACTTCCGGTGTTCGGCTTGCTCAGGCGGTGGATCTCCGCGATGTCCTGGCGGTGCTTCCTTGCCTGTGCCGAGAAGCTTGCCCCCGCACCTTCATGGCCGTGTCCGCCGACTGTCACAGACCTGTCACAGGGGTCGGCCGCAGGGAAGACACAGCGCGGTCACGGAGCAGAGCGGTACGGGCACACAGGCGTACGGGTCCGCAGCAGAGTCGAAACCCCGACCCACCATGGGCCAGAATGAGCGCGTGCCTACCCTGTTGCTGATCGAGGATGACGACGCCATCCGTACGGCCCTGGAGCTGTCTCTTACGCGCCAGGGACACCGGGTTGCCACCGCTGCCACCGGTGAGGACGGTCTGAAGCTCCTGCGGGAGCAGCGGCCGGACCTGATCGTGCTGGATGTGATGCTGCCCGGCATCGACGGGTTCGAGGTGTGCCGGCGCATCCGGCGCACGGACCAGTTGCCGATCATTCTGCTGACCGCGCGCAGCGACGACATCGATGTGGTCGTGGGCCTGGAGTCCGGCGCGGACGACTACGTGGTCAAGCCGATCCAGGGGCGGGTGCTCGACGCCCGGATCCGGGCCGTGCTGCGGCGCGGGGACCGCGAGTCGACCGACGCGGCGAGCTTCGGCAGCCTGGTCATCGACCGCGCGGCGATGACGGTGACCAAGAACGGCGAGGACCTGCAGCTCACACCGACCGAGCTCAGGCTGCTCCTGGAGCTGAGCCGACGGCCCGGGCAGGCGCTGTCCCGGCAGCAGCTGCTGCGGCTGGTGTGGGAGCACGACTACCTCGGTGACTCCCGGCTGGTGGACGCGTGCGTCCAGCGGCTGCGTGCCAAGGTCGAGGACGTACCGTCGTCCCCGACGCTGATCCGTACAGTGCGTGGCGTGGGCTACCGGCTGGACACGCCTCAGTGACCGAAGCGCAAGGGGGGGTTCGCGGCTGGGCCGCGACTCGCAAGGGACATCTTTCACGGCTCCGTTTCACCAGTCTGCGGCTGCGCCTGGTCGTCGTCTTCGGGCTTGTGGCACTCACCGCCGCCGTGTCCGCGTCCGGGATCGCGTACTGGCTCAACCGCGAGGCCGTGCTCACCCGCACCCAGGACGCGGTGCTCGGCGACTTCCGGCAGGCGATGCAGACCCGGGCCGGCACCCTGAGCGCGCACCCCACACAGGACGAACTGCAGCACACCGCGGGCCAGATGGCGAACAGCAGCCAGCGCTTCAGCGTGCTGCTCGTCGCACAGGACGCCGACGGCAGGACCGTCTACGGCAGTTCGAGCGGCCTGGCCGGCTTCTCGCTGCAGGACGTACCCCAGTCGCTGCGCGCGGCCGTGACCAAGAAGCAGCAGGTCGACTCCGGCAACAAGTACGCCTACCACCTGTACTGGCAGCGCGTCGTCCACCACGGCACGCCGTACCTGGTGGCGGGCACGAGGGTGATCAACGGCGGGGCGACCGGCTACATGCTCAAGTCACTGGAGCCGGAGGCCAAGGACCTCAACTCGCTCGCCTGGTCGCTGGGGATCGCCACCGGGCTCGCGCTGGTCGGCTCGGCGCTGCTCGCGCAGGCCGCCGCCTCGACCGTGCTCAAGCCCGTGCAGCGGCTCGGGGTCGCCGCGCGCCGGCTCGGCGAGGGCAGGCTGGACACCCGGCTCAGGGTGTCGGGAACCGACGAACTCGCCGATCTGTCACGGACGTTCAACTACGCCGCCGAGGCGCTGGAGAAGCGGGTCGAGGACATGGCCGCGCGGGACGAGGCGTCCCGGCGGTTCGTCGCCGACATGAGTCATGAACTCCGTACTCCGCTCACCGCGATCACCGCCGTGACGGAGATCCTGGAGGAGGAGCTGGAGGCGGACTCCGGGTCGGTGGACCCGATGATCGAACCCGCCGTACGGCTGGTCGTCAGCGAGACCCGGCGGCTCAACGACCTCGTCGAGAACCTCATGGAGGTCACCCGCTTCGACGCGGGCACCGCACGGCTGGTCCTGGACGACGTCGACCTCGCCGACCAGATCACCGCCTGCATAGACGCCCGCGCCTGGCTGGACGCGGTCGAGCTGGACGCCGAGCGCGGCATCCACGCCCGCGTCGATCCGCGCCGCCTGGACGTGATCCTCGCCAACCTGATCGGCAACGCGCTCAAGCACGGCGGCTCGCCGGTGCGGGTGTCGGTGCGGCCGGAGGACGCCGGCGGGGAGGGTGCCGAGATCGTCATCGCGGTGCGCGACCACGGGCCGGGCATCCCCGAGGACGTCCTGCCGCACGTCTTCGACCGCTTCTACAAGGCGAGCGCCTCCCGCCCGCGCTCCGAGGGCAGCGGCCTGGGCCTGTCCATCGCGCTGGAGAACGCCCACATCCACGGCGGCGAGATCACCGCCGCCAACTCCCCCGACGGGGGCGCCGTGTTCACGTTGCGGCTGCCGCGGGACGCTTCGGCGCTGACCGAGGAGTCCGAGAAGGACTCGGGGAAGAACGGGAACGCCTCATGACCGTACGACGTCTACTGGCGCTCCCCTATTTCGTCGGCATGGCCGCGCTGCTCACCGGCTGCGGCATCCGGCCCACCGAGGTGCCCACGGACTTCGGGGCGGCACCCTCCCAGGTGCAGTGCTCGCCGCCCGAGCCGGACGTCTCGACCCAGGCCTCGCGCGGGCTGCCCGTACAGGTGTTCCTGCTGTGCGGGTCGTCACTGGTCGCCGTGGACCGGACGGTACGGGTCCCGGACGGCTCCCCGGACTCGCAACGGCGGGTCCTGGTGGCGCAGGGCCTGCTCGACCAGCTCGCGGCGACGCCGTCGCCCGCCGAGAAGGAGGCCGGGTACACCACGGACGTACGCGGCGGCATGACCGTGACCGGCCCCCGTCCCGGCGACCCCGACGAGACACTCCGGCTCAGCAACCCGCCCGGCGGCCTCACGTCCTTCGCGCTGGCCCAGCTCGTCTGCACCTTCTCCGACTCGACGGCGGCCGGGGGCGACGGCTCGGTCGTCCTCGGCGGCCCCGGCAAACAGCCGCTGCACCGCTACGAGTGCACGGACGAGGTCCGCTCCCGCCCGGGCACCGAGCAGCCGCCGTCGAGCGGGGTTACGGGCGGCTGACGTACGGGTGTGGCGGAGGCCTCATCCAGGTACCTCCGGGCAAGCCGGAACCGATCCTGCCGCACGCGGCGTCTAGGGGGTCGTGCAGCGTCAAGGCTTCATCGGCGGCAACGCCGCGATCCGCATCCGTGTGACAGGGAGCGTCCTCCTTGTCGCACACCTCGCGTTCGTCGCCTGGCTCACGCTGCGCCCGCTGGACGTGCCCTGGGTGATGCCCCCCAACCTGCATCCGTTCGCCGGGATACGCGCCGACCTGGCCCTGGGCCGGCCGGAGGCGGCCCGCCGCATCGGCGAGGGCATCGGCCTCCTCGCGCCGCTCGGCGTACTGCTCCCGATGGCGCACGGCAGGCTGTGGGCCTTTCCGTTCGCCTCGTTCGTCCGCACGGTCGCCGCGGGCGCGCTGGTGTCCGCAGGCATCCTGCTGCTGCAGACCGGGGTGCCCGGCCGGGTCCCGGACGTGGACTCGCTGCTGATGAACACCGTGGGCGTGGCCCTCGCCCATCTCGCCGTCGTCCCCGCGGCCCGCTCCTGGCTCCGCCGCAGGTCCGAGCGGAACGAAGGGGCGGCCCTCCGCCAGGAGGAAGCGGTTCAGGGTCGGACCCCGACGTTTCCCAGGGTCGGGATCGCACCGTAGAGCGACGCTTTGCCCCCTTCGTCTAAGTAGCGTTGAAGGCAGATGAGGAAGCCACCAAGAGGCCGCCTCCTACCGACGCTCACGAAGGAGCCGCACATGTCCGCCCTCGTCCGCCCCACCCACGGCCGCATGATCGGCGGCGTGTGCGCCGGTCTGGCGCGGCGCTTCGGCACCTCCGCGACCACCATGCGCGTGATCTTCCTGCTCTCCTGTCTGCTGCCGGGCCCGCAGTTCCTGCTCTACATAGCGCTGTGGATCCTGCTGCCCTCGGAGGAGAAGGCCGCCCGCACCGCCTGGTGAGCCCCTTTTCGCAGGTACGCCGATGGGGCGCACCCCGTGCCCGGGGATGCGCCCCATCGGCGCGTTCGCGAGGCGGACTCAGCCGATCGGCATGCCGTTCACGGGCAGGCCGTGGGTGGGCAGGCTCGACTGCACCGGCAGACCGCCGAGCAGCCCGGCGACCGGCGTGGACCCGTCGGTGAGCGCACCGGCCGACGGCTGCACGGAGGACAGACCGCGCTCGAGGGCGGGCTTGCCCTGGGCGACCGCCGCCTGGGCACCCGGCAGCGCCTGGGAGACGTTCTGCGCCGGGAGTGCGCTGGTGACGGAGCCCAGCGTGCCGGTGGCGTCCGGGACCGCCGGGGCCGCGTTCGCGGCGCCCGCGCCCGTGGCGGCGAAGGCGGCACCGAGAGCGGCGACACCGAGGGTCTTGGCAGCAGACTGCTTCATGAAATGAATCCTCGAAATGGGGTTGGGAAATGTGAGCGGTGTCCACGACCGTAAACACGGGCACCCGCCCGCCGCAAACATCGAAATGCGAACGGGTTGTGAATACCCGTCCGCATTCCACACACCCCGATATCCCCAGTTACTCCTCCGAGGACACAGACCCGCTGGTGGAGGCCGTCTGCTGGAACAGCCATTCGGACTTCAGCTCGGCATACCCGGGCTTGATCACGTCATTGATCATCGCCAGTCGTTCATCGAAAGGAATGAACGCTGATTTCATCGCATTGACGGAGAACCACTGCACGTCGTCGAGCGAATAACCGAAGGCGTCGACAAGGTGCTCGAATTCCTGACTCATACTCGTGCCGGACATGAGTCGATTGTCCGTATTCACGGTCGCACGGAAGTGCAGTCGGCGCAGCAGCCCGATCGGGTGTTCGGCATACGACTCCGCCGCCCCGGTCTGCAGGTTCGAACTGGGACACAGTTCGAGCGGAATGCGCTTGTCCCGTACGTACGAGGCGAGCCGCCCGAGCTTCACCGAGCCGTCCGCGTGCACCTGGATGTCGTCGATGATGCGCACACCGTGTCCGAGCCGGTCGGCGCCGCACCACTGCAGGGCCTGCCAGATGGACGGCAGCCCGAAGGCCTCACCGGCGTGGATCGTGAAGTGGTTGTTCTCCCGCTTCAGATACTCGAAGGCGTCGAGGTGCCGGGTGGGCGGGTAACCGGCCTCGGCGCCGGCGATGTCGAAGCCCACCACCCCCAAGTCCCGGTACCTGTTGGCGAGTTCGGCGATCTCCAGGGCACGGGCGGCGTGCCGCATGGCGGTCAGCAGGGCGCCCACGCGGATCCGGTGACCACTCTGCCGCGCGAGCCGCTCCCCTTCCCGGAAGCCCTCGTTGACTGCCTCGACGACCTCCTCGAGGGTCAGCCCGCCCTCCAGGTGCTGCTCGGGGGCGTACCGCACCTCGGCGTACACGACCCCGTCCTCGGCCAGGTCCTCGGCGCACTCGCGCGCGACCCGGACGAGCGCGTCCCGGGTCTGCATCACGCCGACGGTGTGGGAGAAGGTCTCCAAGTACCGCTCCAGCGATCCGGAGTCGGCAGCCTCCCGGAACCAGACGCCGAGCTTGCCGGAGTCGGTCTCGGGAAGGCGGTCGTAGCCCGTGTCGCGGGCTAGTTCGACGATCGTCCCCGGGCGGAGGCCGCCGTCGAGGTGGTCGTGCAGCAGAACCTTCGGCGCCCGGCGGATCTGCTCCGGCGTCGGGGTGTTCGAGATGGTCTGGCTCGTCATTTCCGCACTCTACCTCCTACGCGCGTAGATCGCGTGTTGTACAACTCCGTCGATACGTAACGGTGACCGCATGGACGGGGCACGTACACCCGCGCTTCTGACACTGTTCTGTCATGGCACACCAAGCGACGCCGGTTCGACGGGCCCGGCTGGGGAGGGCGCTCGGCCCGGAACCGACGGCGGTGAGCGGAGTGGTACTGCTGCTCCCCGGCGGCGACGAGGAGTCGGCCCGCAGACCGTCCCCCATGCTGGCGACCGCCTCCGTACGCGCACTGGGCCGCCGCCTGGCCCGCGCCGGACGGGAGGAGGGCCTCGCCGCACATGTCGTCCACTACCGCTATCGCGGCTGGAACGGCAGCGCGGCCCATCTCGCCGAAGACGCCTCCTGGGCCGCGGACGAAGCCGTACGGCGCTACGGCGACGTCCCCGTCTGCCTCGTCGGCCTCGGCATGGGCGGCCGGGCCGCACTGCGCGCGGGCGGGCACGAGGCCGTCAACTCCGTGCTGGCGATGGCACCTTGGCTGCCCGAGGAGGACGTCGCGGCTTCGCCTGAACCGGTGAAGCAGCTGGCGGGGCGGCGGGTGCTGATCGTTCACGGTACGAATGACGAGCGGACCGATCCCGAGTTGTCGTTCCGGCTGGCGGCGCGCGCGAAGAAGGCGAACCGGGACGTCTGCCGGTTCGAGGTGCACTCCGACGGTCATGGGTTGCATCAGTACCGGAGTGAAGTGCATGCGCTGGCGGAGGACTTCGTGATGGGGGTGTTGTTCGGGCGGTCGTTCTCGCGGCCGGTGGAGGATGCACTGGCGGCTCCGCCGCCGTTGGGGTTGCGGATGCCGTTGGCTGCGGGGTTTGGTAAGTCTCTGCGCCGGTGAGAGCTTGGGGGTTCGGGTTCGTTGCGGGGTGCGGGTTGGGTGTGGTTGCTCGCGCCCACGCGGCGGAGACGCATATCGATACAGCCCCGCGTCCCTCAAGGGGCGCTGTCGCTCAAGCCGGTAGCAGGTTGCCCCTTCTTGAGAGCAGGAACTTCTTGAAGGCGGCCACCGGGGGTGTGTCCGGGTGGCCGTCCAACCACGCCACGCCGATTTCTCTTGCCGCTCTCGGGGCCGTGACCGTGAGTTCCACAACTCCTGGGCGGGGGAAGGCGGGTGGGGGCAGGAGGGCTACTCCGAGGCCTGCTGCCACCAGGCCCCTCAGGGTCTCCGCCTCTTCTCCCTCGAAGGCGATTCGAGGCCGGAAGCCGGCCTCCTTGCAGAGGTCGTCGGTGATGCGGCGCATGCCGTAGCCCGGTTCGAGGGTGACGAAGGTTTCTTCGGACGCTTCTGCCAGGCGGATGCGGCGGCGGGACGCGAGGGGGTGGTCGGCCGGGACGACCAGGCGGAGTTTCTGTTCGTCGAGACGGCGGGCCACCAGGTCGGGGGCGTCGGGGACCGGGGAGGTCAGACAGAGGTCGAGTTCACCCGCGCGCAGCTTCTCCAGCATCGCCTCGCCGTAGTTCTGGACGAGGCTGAAGCGTACGCGGGGGTGATCGGCCCGGAAGGCGTGGATGAGGCCGGGGACCGTTTCGGCGCCCATGGTGTGCAGGAAACCGAAGGCGACCTTGCCGGTGGCCGGGTCGGCGTCGGCGCGGACCTCCTCGGCGGCGCGCTCGATCTCGGCGAGGGCGCGTTCGACGGAGCCGAGGAAGGTGCGGCCGGCCGGCGTGAGCGAGACGGTGCGGCCGCGGCGGGCGAACAGGTCGACGCCCAGGTCCTGTTCGAGGCGGACCATGGCCCGGGAGAGGGTGGACTGCGGGACCTGCATCTCCTGGGCGGCGCGCGTGACGTGCTCGGTGCGGGCGACACCGGCGAAGTGGGCGAGGCGCGGGGCGAGCAGCGAGACGATGTCATCGGTGTCTTTTGTGTCACTGGACGGTGACAGGCGGGCTTGTGACCTCTGCTGATGCACCATGGGAACGATTATGGCGATTCCATGCATTGGACGGATGAGCGGGGTCGTACGTAGCTTCGAGGCATGTCTCCCGCCAGTACCGGGGCGTCCACCGTTGTGGGCGCCGCATCCGTTGTCCCTGCCGCCCCTGCCGCCCCTGCCGTCGATTCCCGTATGACGCCGGGCGGCCCCGGCTATCGCCGGATGAGCTTCGCCCTGTTCCTCGCGGGGGTCGCGACCTTCGCGCTGCTCTACTCCACGCAGGCCCTGCTGCCGCTGATCTCCGGCGAGTTCGGGGTGGCGGCGAGTGCGGCGAGCTGGACGGTGGCGGCGGCGACCGGTGGCCTCGCGGTGTTCGTCCTTCCGATGAGTGCACTGTCGGAGCGGTTCGGGCGTCGTACGGTGATGACGGGCTCGCTGGCGGTCGCGGTGACGGTCGGGCTCCTGGTGCCGTTCGCGCCCTCGCTGACCGCGCTGGTCGTGCTGCGGGCGGTGCAGGGGGCTGCGCTGGCCGGGCTTCCGGCGTCGGCGACCGCGTATCTCGCCGAAGAGGTCCGGCCGAAGGCGCTGGTCACGGCGATCGGGCTGTTCGTCGCGGGCAACAGTGTCGGCGGGATGAGCGGCCGGGTCATTACCGGGTGGGTCGCGCAGGAGTGGGGCTGGCGGATCGCGGTCGGTGTGATCGGGGCGATCGCGGTGGTGTGCGCGGTGGCGTTCCGGCTGCTGCTGCCCGCTCCGCGCCACTTCAGGACGGGTTCGCTGCGGCCGCGGGTCCTCGCCCGTACGGTCCGCGACCACCTGTCGAACCCGCTGCTGTGCCGGCTCTACGCGATCGGCGCGCTGTTCATGACGGTGTTCGGCGGTGTGTACACGGTGATCGGTTACCGCCTGACGGAGGCGCCGTTCTCGCTGCCGCAGGGCATCATCGGGTCGATCTTCCTGGTGTACCTGGTGGGTACGGTGTCCGCGTCCACCGCCGGGCGGCTGGTGGGGCGGCTGGGCCGCCGTGGGGCGCTGTACCTGGCGGGCGGTACGACGGCTTCGGGCCTGGCGCTGACCCTCGCGGGGTCTCTGGTGCCGGTTCTGCTGGGGCTCGTACTGATCACCGCGGGGTTCTTCGCCGGACACGCGGTCGCGTCGTCGGCGGTGAGCAAGACGGCGACGACGGGGCGTGCGCAGGCCTCCGCCCTGTACCAGTCGGCGTACTACATCGGCTCCAGCGCGGGCAGTACGGTCGGAGCGCTGGCCTTCCATGCGAGCGGCTGGGCCGGGACGGTACTGGTCGGCCTGCTGGCGGTACTGGGGGTCGTCACGATCACGGTGTTCGGGACGCGGGCGGCTCGGGTTGCTGCGCGGCAGGAACGCCGGCCGGCATCTCTCAGCCCGTCCGGCGTCTGAGGACGAGGCCGTTCAGGCCGATCGGGGGTCCAGGGGGGCGGCGCCACCTGGAGGCTGCGACCTTCACCCACCTGCGCATTTCCCCGCTCGGCACGCCATTGTCAGTGCCCTGCGCTAGCTTCGGACGTGCTGGGCGCAAAGGCGCGACAGAGAACGGCCACAGGGGTGGGTGGACCATGACGACAGACCTCGACGTCAGGCTCGAGAAACACCGCGTCGAGCTGACCGGTTACTGCTACCGCATGCTCGGCTCCTCCTTCGAGGCCGAGGACGCGGTACAGGACACGATGGTCCGCGCCTGGCGCAGTTACGAGAAGTTCGAGGGCCGCTCCAGCCTCCGATCCTGGCTGTACCGCATCGCGACGAACGTCTGCCTGGACATGCTGACCGCCGGCAACAAGCGCGCCCGCCCGATGGACCTGAGCGAGTCGACGCCCCTCGCCCGGGCCGCCCTCTCCCCCCGCCCGGACAACACCTGGCTCGAGCCGATGCCCGACGCCCGTGTGCTGCCGACCGTCGAGGACCCGGCGGAGGCCGCCGTCGCGAAGGAGTCCGTGCGGCTCGCCTTCATGGCGGCCCTGCAGCAGCTGCCCGCCAAGCAGCGCGCCGTGCTGATCCTGCGCGAGGTCCTCGCATGGAAGGCCAGCGAGGTCGCCGAGCTGCTCGACACCTCGGTGGCATCGGTCAACAGCGCCCTGCAGCGGGCCCGGGCCACACTCGCCGAGCGCGAGCAGGGCGACAAGGCGGCAGCCGCGGCCGTCTCCGACCCCCTCGACGAGGAGCAGCGAAAGCTCCTGGACCGCTATGTGGCGGCCTTCGAGGGCTACGACATGGCCGCGCTGACGGCGTTGCTGCACGAGGACGCCGTGATGACGATGCCGCCGTTCGACCTGTGGCTGACGGGCCACGACGACATCACGGGCTTCATGACGACCCTGGGCTCCGCCTGCGAGGGCTCACGGCTGTTGCCGGTCCAGGTCAACGGCCTGCCGGGGTTCGCCCAGTACAAGCCGGACCCGGAAAAGGGCGGCTTCACCCCGTGGGCGGTGCAGGTGCTGGAGATATCAGACGGCGGGCTCTCCGGGTTCCACTTCTTCCTCGACACACAGCGCTGGTTCCCGCTGTTCGGTCTGCCCCTTCACCTCGAAGCGGAGCCCGACCAGGTCGAGGAGGGCGTGTAGGGACGGGGCGGGATCGCGCAGCCGGATCCGGCCCCCGGCCCGCCGGGCGGCCAGCTCCAGCCGCGCCAGCAGATCCACGGCTCCGAGCCCCGGCGGCCCGATCGCGGCGACGTCGACCACCACCACCCCGGCACCGGTGGCTTCCAGCAGCGCCCGCACGTCCTCGCACAGCCCGCTCACCTCGTCACGGGTGACGGGGCCGGGCAGGACGAGTACGGCGGGTGTCATGGCATCCACGAGCGGTAGACCGGGCCGGCGGGCGGAACTCATCGGGGCACACCCGACTACCGGGCGTGTCCACCGAGCGGGATCACATTGACCCGCTTCCCGCCTTCCCAAGAAGGTTGGATGTATACCCCAAGCATCAGCACCGCCCTGGATACCCGACGGCCTCCTCCGCTCCCTCAAGGAGGCGCCGTGCAGGGCGTGTTGACGGGTTTCGCGGTCATCGCGGTCGTCATCGAGGTGGGCCGTGTCGTCGGACGCCAGGGGTTGTGAACTGCTGTCGATTGACTGCGCACCAGCGCGTCCTGATGCGTGTGACGTCGGCGCTCCCGGCGGCGCAGAACCTGTACACGTACGCGAGCCGATATCGGGTGGCGGAGGGGTTGGCGCGGGACTCGATCCTGTTGTCGACGGTGTTGTCGGTGCCGGTACTCGTGGTGGTGGCCGCACTGCTGGGCTGACGTGCGTCAGCCGACACGGAACTCGCTGGTGTCGAGGCTCAGATCGAAGGGCCCAGGCAACTCGATCCGATCACCGAACTCGGCTGCGCGAAGTACGCGGTACACGTCGCCTTGGGTTTCGCCGTACAGCGTGATCGCGGGACCGTCCGGTGCCACGGGGTCGACGAGCAGGTAGAGCGGGACCCCGGCTTCGGCATAGCCCGCCGCCTTCGTCGTCCGGTCGTTGTGCGCGGTGGCCTTCGAGGTCACTTCCACGACGAGGCAGGCTGCCGCTGCGGCACAAAGTGATCATCACCTTTACGCAGCTCCTCCTCGGGCACCACAGCGAGGTCGGGGACGTAGATCTCAAGTCGCGGTGGCACAGCGGTCGCCAGCCTCTGGTAGACGCCCCACTCCTTCGGGATCACGTCGTAGAGGCACCGCTGCACACGCTCGGCAATGCGGTGGTGAGCACACGCCGAATAGGGCGTGACAGTGATCAGCCCCTCGATGATCTCCACCTTGCAGCCCTTGGGAACGTCCGTCCGCCGCCACACCCAGACAAGCTCGTCCCACTCGCTGTCCGTCTTGATGTAGTCGCCGTCACTCACATCCATCGGCTCATCCAACACGCCGAACGGGACCGGTGGGGGCCTACCGATCCCGTTCACTCGAAAGGGAAACTCGCCTGGTCAGGCGATACGTTCCAGCACCACAGGCGACGCCGAGAACTCCGCGCCGGCCGCCCCGATGTCGTAAGACCCGTCCACCGCCTGCAGCGCGTACTCGAAGCGCTCGGGGGTGTCGGTGTGCAGGGTCAGCAGGGGCTGGCCCTCGGTCACCGTGTCGCCCGGCTTGGCGTGCAGCTCGACGCCCGCGCCCGCCTGCACCGGGTCCTCCTTGCGGGCGCGGCCCGCTCCGAGGCGCCAGGCGGCGACGCCGATGTCGTAGGCGTCGAGGCGGGTCAGTACGCCCGAGGACGGGACCTTGATGACGTGCTGCTCGCGTGCCACCGGCAGCTGCGCGTCCGGGTCGCCGCCCTGGGCCGCGATCATGCGGCGCCAGACGTCCATCGCGGAGCCGTCGGCCAGGGCCTTCGCCGGGTCGGCGTCCTTCACGCCGGCCGCGTCGAGCATCTCGCGGGCCAGCGCGACGGTCAGCTCCACCACGTCGGACGGGCCGCCGCCCGCAAGGACCTCCACCGACTCGCGGACTTCGAGGGCGTTGCCCGCCGTCAGGCCCAGCGGGGTCGACATGTCCGTCAGCAGCGCGACCGTCTTCACGCCGTGGTCGGTGCCCAGGCCCACCATCGTGGAGGCGAGTTCCCGTGCGTCCTCGATCGTCTTCATGAAGGCGCCGGTGCCCACCTTCACGTCCAGGACCAGGGAGCCGGTGCCCTCGGCGATCTTCTTGGACATGATCGAGGACGCGATCAGCGGGATCGCCTCGACCGTGCCGGTGACGTCACGCAGGGCGTACAGTTTCTTGTCCGCCGGGGCCAGACCGTCGCCCGCCGCGCAGATCACCGCGCCGGTGGTGTCGAGGACGTTCAGCATCTCCTCGTTCGACAGCAGCGCGCGCCAGCCGGGGATCGACTCCAGCTTGTCCAGAGTGCCGCCGGTGTGGCCGAGGCCGCGGCCCGACAGCTGCGGAACGGCCGCTCCGCAGGCCGCGACCAGGGGCGCCAGCGGGAGGGTGATCTTGTCGCCGACGCCGCCCGTCGAGTGCTTGTCGGCCGTGGGGCGGGACAGGGACGAGAAGTCCATGCGCTCGCCGGAGGCGATCATCGCGGCGGTCCAGCGGGCGATCTCACGGCGGTTCATGCCGTTGAGGAGGATGGCCATGTTCAGCGCGGCCATCTGGTAGTCGGCGACCTCGCCGCGGGTGTACGCGTCGATGACCCAGTCGATCTGCTCGTCGCTGAGCTCACCGCGGTCCCGCTTGGTGCGGATGACGGAGATGGCGTCCATGGCCATGGGGTGCGTTCCTTCCGAGGTTCATGGAAGTGTGCGGCCCCTCCGCTCGAAGGGTTCAAGCCGGAGGGGCCGTACGGGAGTTACTTGGTGAGATGGTCCGGGCCGAAGGCCTGGGGAAGCATCTCCGACAGGGGCAGGATGCCCGCCGGTGTCTCCACCAACAGGTCGGGGCCGCCGAACTCGTACAACAGCTGACGGCAGCGGCCGCACGGGACGAGGATCTCGCCGTGGCCGTCCACGCACGTGAAGTGCGTCAGGCGCCCGCCGCCGGTCCGCTGCAGCTCCGAGACCAGCCCGCACTCGGCGCACAGGCCGAGGCCGTAGGAGGCGTTCTCGACGTTGCAGCCGGTGACGGTGCGGCCGTCGTCGACCAGGGCGGCGACCCCGACCGGGAAGCCCGAGTAGGGGGCGTACGCGTGGGACATGGCCTCGCGGGCCAGGTCCCGCAGCGCCTCCCAGTCGACGGCGACCTGCGGGGTCACTTGCCCTGGCCCTTCCGGTAACGCATGCCGTCCGCCTTGGGCATCCGCAGCCGCTGCGCGGACAGCGACAGCACCAGCAGCGTGACGACGTACGGAGTGGCGCCCACGAAGTCGCTCGGGACCTCGTCGGTGACCAGGTACCAGACCAGGACGCCCGCGCCCACCATGAGGCTGATACCGCCCTGCCAGTGCGCCTTCTTGTACAGCTTCCAGCCCGCCATCGCCACGAGCAGCACCACCAGCAGGAGCAGCAGGGCGTGGACGGTCTGGCCGCCGTTGCGCAGCTGCAGCGCGTCGGAGTAGCCGAACAGGCCCGCGCCCATGGCGAGGCCGCCGGGCCGCCAGTTGCCGAAGATCATGGCGGCGAGACCGATGTAGCCGCGCCCGCCGGTCTGACCCTCCAGGTAGGTGTGCGAGGTCACCAGTGCGAGGAAGGCGCCGCCGAGGCCGGCGAGGCCGCCGGAGACGGCGACGGCCGCGTACTTGTACTTGTAGACGTTGACGCCGAGGGACTCCGCGGCGATCGGGTTCTCACCGCAGGAGCGCAGCCGCAGACCGAACGGGGTGCGCCACAGCAGCCACCAGCTGCCGACGAACAGCAGGACGGCGAGGACCGTCACCACGGACAGGTCGGTGACCAGGCCGCCGATGATGCCGGCGAGGTCGGAGATCAGGAACCAGTGGTGGTTCTCGATGGAGTGCAGCCCGCTGGACAGGCCCGGTACGTCGAAGGTGGGCAGCGTGTCGACCGGCGGGGACTGCTTGGGGTTGCCGCCCGCGTCGGCCGCCTTGCCGTTCGTGAAGAACAGCTTGGCGAGGTACTGGGTGGTGCCCAGCGCGAGCAGGTTGACGGCGACACCGGAGACGATGTGGTCGACGCCGAAGGTGATGGTCGCGACCGCGTGCACCAGGCCGCCGAGGACACCGAAGCCGATGCCGCACAGCAGGCCGAGCCACGGGTTGGACTGCCAGCCGATCCAGCCGGCGCCGAAGGTGCCGAGGATCATCATGCCCTCGAGGCCGATGTTGACCACACCGGACCGCTCGGACCACAGACCGGCCAGACCTGCGAGGCCGATCGGCACCGCCAGACCGAGGGCGGCCGAGACCTGGCCCCCCGAGGTGAGCTGGTCGGAGCCGGTGATGACGCGGACCGCGGCGACGAGCAGCAGCGCACCGGCGACGATCATGAGGATCTGGCCGAACGAGCGGCCTGAGCGGCCGCGTCCGGTGTCCGCCTTGGGAGCCGCGGGGGGCGGCGTGTCGGTCATCGTGGCAGTCATCACGCCACCTCCTGCTTCTGGGTCGTGGCGGCCTGGGCGGCGAGCTCGGCGCCGACCCGCTGCTGCTGGCGCCTGAGGCCGTAGCGGCGTACGAGCTCGTAGGCGATGACGACGCACAGGACGATCACGCCCTGGATGACGCCGAGGATCTCCTTGTCGTACCCCTCGAACTCGAGGTGGTTGGTGGTGCGCTCCAGGAAGCCCCACAGGAGCGCGCCGAGCGCGATGCCGACCGGGTTGTTGCGGCCGAGCAGGGCGATGGCGATACCGGTGAAGCCGATGCCGGTCGGGAAGTCGTTGCTGAACTGGTGGCTGTCGTTGAGCAGGGTCGGCATGCCGATCAGACCGGCCACCGCACCCGAGATGACCATGCTGGTGGCGATCATCTTCTTGACGGAGACACCGCTCGCCGTGGCCGCGCTCTCGGACTGGCCGACGGTGCGCAGGTCGAAACCGAAGCGGGTGCGGCCGAGCACGAACCAGTACGCGACACCGACGACCACGGCGATGACGATGAAGCCCCACAGCTCGCCCGCCGGGCCGGTGTTGATCTGGAAGAAGTACGAGGACTGCGGCAGTGGCTTGGTGGAGATCACCGTGCCGCCGCTCTGCAGCTCGGCGAGCTTCCCCGGCTGCAGCAGGTAGGCGATGATCGCGGTGGCGATCGAGTTCAGCATGATCGTCGAGATGACCTCGCTGACACCCCGGGTCACCTTGAGGACGCCTGCGATGGCCGCCCACAGGGCACCGGTCACCATGGCGCACAGGATGATCAGCGGGATGGAGATCCAGCCGGGCGTGGTCAGCGCGCCGCCGAGGACCGCGGCGAAGAACGCGGCGATCCGGTACTGGCCGTCGACGCCGATGTTGAACAGGTTCATCCGGAAGCCGATGGCCACCGAGACACCCGCCAGGTAGTACGTCGTCGCCTTGTTGAGGATGTAGACCTGGCTGTCGCTGGCGGAGCCGTAGGTCAGCATGTCGCTGAAGGCGGAGCCCGGGTTCTTGCCGGTGGCGAGGATGACCAGGGCGGTGACGACGAGCGCGGCGACGATCGCCAGCAGCGGTGCCGCGATGCCGAGGAGCAGCCGCTCCTTGTCGATGCGTTGGGTCAGCTTGTTCATCGGGCGTCGTCCTCGTGGTCCTCGGCGGAGTCCTCGGTGTGCTCCAGGTGGCCGGTGGCCGCACCCGTCATGGCGGAGCCCAGCTCTTCCGGGGTGATCGTGGCGGGGTCGGCGTCGGCGACCAGTCGGCCGCGGTACATCACCCGCAGGGTGTCGGACAGGCCGATGAGCTCGTCCAGGTCGGCGGAGATCAGCAGCACGGCCAGGCCCTCGCGGCGGGCCTCGCGGATGTGGTCCCAGATCGCTGCCTGCGCGCCGACGTCCACACCGCGGGTGGGATGGGCGGCGATCAGCAGCTTGGGCGCGTGGCTCATCTCGCGGCCGACGATCAGCTTCTGCTGGTTGCCGCCGGAGAGGGAGGCGGCGGTGACGTCGATGCCGGGGGTGCGGACGTCGTACGCCTGGATGATGCGCTCGGTGTCGGTGCGGGCGGCCTTGATGTCGAGCAGCTGGCCGCGGGAGTTGGGCTTCTCGGTGACATGGCCGAGGATGCGGTTCTCCCACAGCGGTGCTTCCAGGAGCAGGCCGTGGCGGTGGCGGTCCTCGGGGATGTAGCCGACGCCGGCCTCGCGGCGGTCGCGGGTCGGGGCGTGGGAGATGTCGGTGCCGTCGAGGGTGATGGCGCCGGCGTCCGGGTCTCGGATACCCATGATCGCCTCGACCAGCTCGGACTGGCCGTTGCCCTCCACGCCGGCGATGCCGAGGACCTCGCCCTTGTGGATGGTGAAGGAGATGTCGTCGAGGATGATCCGCTCGACGCCGTCGAGGTCGGTCTGGGCCAGGCGCAGGCCGTCCAGCTTCAGCAGCGGCACGTCCGTGACCGTGGACTCCTCGGTCTCCGGGCTGGGCAGTTCGCTGCCGACCATCAGCTCGGCGAGCTGCTTGGGGGTGGTGCCGGCGGGTTCGACCGTGCCGACGGTGGTGCCGCGCCGGATGACGGTGATCTCGTCGGCCACGGACAGCACCTCGCCCAGCTTGTGGGAGATGAAGATGACCGTGAGGCCCTCGGCCTTCAGCTCGCGCAGGTTGTCGAAGAGTGCGTCGACCTCCTGCGGCACGAGGACGGCGGTGGGCTCGTCGAGGATGAGCGTCTTGGCGCCGCGGTAGAGGACCTTGAGGATCTCCACGCGCTGGCGGTCGGCGACGCCGAGCTCCTCCAGGAGGACGTCCGGCCGCACGTTCAGACCGTACGCGTCGGAGATCTCCTTGATCTTCGTACGGGCCTTGGCGCCGATGCCGTACAGCTTCTCCGCGCCCAGGACGACGTTCTCCAGGACGGTGAGGTTATCGGCGAGCATGAAGTGCTGGTGCACCATGCCGATGCCGCGGGCGATGGCGTCGGCGGGGTTGTGGAAGGTGACGGTCTCGCCGTTCACGGTGATGGTGCCCTCGTCCGGCTGCTGCATGCCGTAGAGGATCTTCATCAGGGTGGACTTGCCGGCGCCGTTCTCACCGCACAGGGCATGGACGGTGCCCGTACGGACGGTGATGTCGATGTCCTTGTTGGCCACGACACCGGGGAATCGCTTGGTGATGCCGCGCAGTTCGACGGCAGCGGGAGGGCTGGACGCGTTGATGGCGCACTCTCCTCGGGGACAAAGGGGGCTGAGGGGGAGGGCAGGCGTCGGCGACGCTAGCGCGGCAACTCCATGCTACACGCGTAGAGTTGACACATTGTTATGGCTCGGCGAGGGGCTGTGGGAACGCCCCCTCGCCGAGCCGGGGTTCGGCGGGAACCGTCAGGTCACGGGGTGGTCTTGACCTTGACGGTGCCGTCGACGATCTTCTTCTTCGCGGCGTCCAGCTGGGCCTTGATGTCGTCGATGAAGCCACCGCTGGTGGCCAGGCCGACACCGTTCTTGGCGAGCGAGTAGACCTGGTTGCCGGTCAGCGGCTTGCTGTCGTGCACGGACTTGATGAAGTCGTAGACACCGACGTCCACGTTCTTGACCATCGAGGTCAGGATCGAGCTCTTGTAGGCGGCCAGACCCGGGATGTTGTACTGGTCCGAGTCCACGCCGATCGCCCAGGCGCCCTTGGCGCCGTGGACGGCCTCGATGGAGCCGTTGCCGGAGGAACCGGCCGCGGAGTAGATCACGTCGGCGCCGTTGTCGAGCATGCCCTGCGCGGCCGCCTTGCCCTTGTCGGGGCTGGAGAAGCCGGAGGTGTCCGAGCCGTGGGTCAGGTACTGGACGTCGACCTTGACCTTGGGCTTGGTGTCGTGGACACCCTGGACGTAACCCGCCTCGAACTTCTTGATCAGCGGGACGTCCACACCACCGATGAAGCCGACGTGGTCCTTCTTGGTCTTCAGCGCCGCCGCGACACCGGCCAGGTAGGAGCCCTGCTCCTCGGTGAAGGTGATGCTGTCGACGTTCGGGGAGGTCGCGACCGAGTCGATCAGACCGAAGTTGACCTTCGGGAACTGCTTGGCGACCTTGTCGACCGAGGCGGCGTAGGAGAAGCCGACGGCGACGATCGGGTTGTAGCCCGCGCTCGCCAGGTCGGTCAGGCGCTGCTCGCGGTCGGCCTCGGTGTCGGAGGGCTTGGCGGTCAGTTCCTTGATGGAACCGCCGAACTCCTTCTCGGCCTTGTCGGCGCCGCGCGCAGCGGAGTCGTTGAAGGAACGGTCGCCACGGCCGCCGACGTCGTAGGCCAGACCGATCTTTATGCCCTTGCCGCCGCCGGCCGGAGCGGAGGAGGACGAGTTGTCCTGCTGAGAGGAGGTGCTGCCACATGCAGTGGCAGTCAGTGCGAGAGCTGCGGAAACGACACACGCAGCAGAAAGCTTTGCTACCCGGCGCACGGGAAGGCTCCTTCACCTGACCTGAGCGCCTTGTCGGCGCTTCATGTGAGCACCATGCCAGTGCTCGGGCCCGGACGCCCCTGCGGCGTCGGCTTCGCGGCATCGTAACGCGCGTAGATGTCAGAAAAACACCCCTCTCGAAGCCGTTATCGATTCGAGGCAAACGCTGTCTGAACTCAGAGTCTTACCCCGTCGCACACCCGGATTTCGATGCGCGCACGATTGGCTTACGAGCATGTTGCGCTGGAGGGCCGAGCGGCCCCCGAGGGGATCGCTCGGCCCGTTCGGATCACTGAGTCGCGTCCAGCAGGGCCGCCGCGGTGAACAGTTCGACACCGACCGCGATCGCCGACTCGTCGGCGTCGAAGTCGCCCTGGTGCAGGTCGCGCACCGTGCGCTCGCCCGGGGTACGGACGCCGAGGCGGGCCATGGAGCCGGGGACGTGCTCCAGGTACCAGGAGAAGTCCTCGCCGCCGAGGCTCTGCTCGGTGTCCTCGACGGACTGGGCGCCGCGGCGGGCGGTCATGGCCTCGCGCAGCAGGTCGGTCACGTCCGCGTCGTTGACCACGGGCGGGACGCCGCGCACGTAGTTGATCTCCGACTTGGCGCCGTGCAGGTTGGCGACCTCGTCGATGGCGGCGACCACGAGGTCCGGGGCCTGCCGCCAGGCCTCGATGTCGAGGCAGCGGACGGTGCCGGCGAGCTCGGCGTGCTGCGGGATGACGTTCGGGGCATGCCCCGACTCGATGCGGCCCCAGGTCACGGCGAGACCGGAACGGGTGTCCATCCGCCGGCCGACGAGCGCGGGCACGTCGATCGCGACGCGGGCGGCGGCGGTGACCAGGTCGGTGGTCAGATGCGGGCGGGCGGTGTGCCCGCCGGGCCCGTCCAGGGCGACCTCGAGCCGGTCGCAGGCCGAGGTGATGGCGCCTTGGCGCAGGCCGATCCGGCCGGCGTCCACCCGGGGGTCGCAGTGCACGGCGATCATCCGGCCGACACCGTCCAGCACACCGCAGTCGATCGCGTCCGCGGCGCCGCCGGGCAGCACCTCCTCGGCCGGCTGGAAGACCAGGCGCACGGGCCGCGGGAGCTTCCCCTGCCGGTGCAGCTCGGCGAGGACCAGGCCGGCGCCGAGCACCACGGTCGTGTGTACGTCGTGGCCACAGGCGTGTGCGCGGTCCGGCACGGTCGAGCGGTACGGGCACTCACTCTTCGTGTCCGGGATGGGCAGGCCGTCGATGTCGGCGCGCATACCGAGCATGGGCCGCCCGCCGTCCCACTCCCCGATGTCACAGACGAGCCCGGTACCGGTGGCGAGGACGCGGGGCTGCAGGCCTGCCGCCTCGAGCCGCTCCTTGATCGCCGCGGTGGTACGGAACTCCTGGTTGCCGAGCTCGGGGTGCATGTGCAGGTCACGACGGAAGGCGACCAGTTCGGCATACAGCGCCTCGGGCAGCGTGCCGTCGAGCACCGCTTCCCCGGCGAGGTCGACCTCGGACTCTGGTGACATCAGTTGCTTCACCCTCTTAAGCGTAGGACGCCGGGGTGGCCAACTGACCCTCGATCAACAAAAGTTCAGCCCCTGAGGGGAAAGAAAATCTGGCCGCTCGACGCATGGGCAAGGGTTGTGATGGGTATACCTTGCCTTTCTCTACGCATACCACGCCCCGCGCCTGTCCGGTGGTTCCGTTCCACCTGTCGGGACCACACTGTGGGAGACAGGGGCCAGTAGGGTGCGGGCCCGTGAGCTCCGCGATACCGGGCAGCCCGGATTTCCTGCATGCCACCCGAACCTCCTACGACGCGATCGCCCGCCCGTACAGCGAGCAGCACGCGGACCATCTCAGCGGCAGACCGCTGGACCTGGCCCTGGTCACCGCCTTCGCCGAGCTCGTCCGGGCGGCCGGTACGGCCCCTGTCGCCGATGTCGGCAGCGGACCCGGTCACGTCACCGCCCGGCTCGACGCGCTCGGGGTGCCGGCCTTCGGTGTCGACGTGTCGCCCGGCATGGTGGCGCTGGCCCGGCAGGCGCATCCCGGACTGCGGTTCCACGTGGGGTCCATGACCGCGCTGGACCTGCCGGACGAGACGCTGGGCGGTGTGCTCGCGCTCTACTCGATCATCCATGTCCCGGACGACCACCTGGCGGGGGTCTTCGACGAGTTCCGGCGCGTGCTGGTGCCCGGCGGGCACGTCCTGCTGGCCTTCCAGAGCGGTGCGGAGGACGGGCGGCTGCATCTGGAGGAGCGGTTCGGTCGCGAGATCTCGCTGGACTACTACTGGCGTACGCCGGATGCCGTGGCCGAGCAGTTGCTCAAGGCGGGGTTGCGGGTGGAGGCGCGGGTGCTGCGTGAGCCGGCGGAGGACGAGGTGCGGGCACGGGCGTTTCTGCTGGCGCAGAAAGCCATCTGAGGGGTGCAGTGGGCCGCATGTCGACACAGCCCCGCGCCCCTTCGGGGCGCGGCCTCAGGCCGCCGTGACCGCCGACAGGCGTGTCACGTCCCGTGCCGTTCCCGTCACGCCCGACAGGAAGCCCTGTGCTCGGGGTGAGGCGTTCTGGGTGAGCCACTCGGGGTCGATGTCGCAGACCGCGACGCGGACCTCCGTGCCTGTCAGGGCCAGCGGGAGCGTGTGGACGACCGTGGAGGGGAAGCTGAGGACCGTGCGGCCGATGGGGCCGCGGCGGGCGATCAGTTCCAGGGGGAGGTCGGGGCGGACGATCTCCAGGCCCGTCTCGGCGGCCAGGCGGTGGAGTTTGTCGGTGCTCTCGCGGCGGTGGGCGAAGTAGCGGGTGGCGCCGTGGGTCTTCGCCAGGGTGCGGACGGCCTCCAGGTAGCGGTCGCCGTCCACCACGCCGGTCTCCACCAGCGAGGTGCCCACCATGTCGGCGCCCTTGGTGATGCGGGGCGGGCCGAAGCGGGCCCGGGTCCAGGCGAAGTCGTTCGCCGTCACCGTCACGCCCTCCGGTTTCTCGTCCATCGGCATGGAGGAGAAGATCTCCACCCGCCGCTTTGCGCTCGGGGTGAGCCGACGGCGGGCCGAGGACGAGACGGGGGCGAAGATCAGGTCGCGTGCGCCGGGGCGGCCGCCCTTGCGGTGCCAGCGCACCAGGCGTTCGCCGCGGGCGAGCTGGGCGACGAACTCCATGGTCGCCGTTCCGTCGTCGACGACGACGAGGTCACGGGCCTTGGTGATGGTCAGCAGGAGCTGTACGTAGCGGGAGAAGGGATCGCCCATGACGACCCGGCGGGCCCTGCGCAGCAGCGGCGTGAGGCCGCCGATGGTGTGGAAGGGGGCGCCCGGACCGCCGCGCGCCTCCTCCCAGCGGACCTCGTACCCCTCGTCCCGGGCCAGCTCGGCCATTCGGCGCAGCTGGCCTCGGGTCATGGGGTCGGTCGGGGACAGGACGACGAGGGTGAGAGCCGGTGTGGTGCCCTTGGCCTGCTCAGCGCGCGGCGCGCGCCTGGCCGGTGGCACGACACCGGTTCCGCGCCCCGGGCCGGGTGCCTCCTGGGCCCCGAGGGCATGGAGGTGCGCCCACTCCAGCACGTTCAGCAGCTGTACCGGGCTCTCGACGAACGCGAGAGTGTGGGGGCCGGCTGACCCGGCGCGGCGGCTCATCCTACGTACGACCGTCCCGTCGTAGAGCGTTACAGGGTGTTCGGATCGGAGGTCAGACCGAGACCGGCTCGCCCGCCGCCGCGGCGATCTCCGCCTCGGCGACGACGCCCGGGACGCGGCGCAGCTTCTTCATGGGGCCGAGCTCGGAGTCGTAGACCTTCTTGACGCCGTCGCCGAGGGAGGCCTCGATGGTGCGGATGTCGCGGACGAGGCGGGTCAGGCCCTGCGGCTCGACGGAGGCGGCCTGGTCGGAGCCCCACATCGCGCGGTCCAGGGTGATGTGGCGCTCGACGAAGGTGGCGCCGAGGGCGACCGCGGCGAGGGTGGTCTGCAGGCCGGTCTCGTGGCCGGAGTAGCCGATCGGGACGTTCGGGTACTCGGCCTGCAGGGTGTTGATGACGCGGAGGTTGAGCTCCTCGGCCTTCGCCGGGTACGTCGACGTGGCGTGGCAGAGCAGGATGTTCTCGGAGCCGAGGACCTCGACGGCGTGGCGGATCTGCTTCGGGGTCGACATGCCGGTGGAGAGGATGACCGTGCGGCCGGTGGCGCGCAGGGCGCGCAGCAGCTCGTCGTCGGTCAGGGAGGCGGAGGCCACCTTGTGGGCGGGGACGTCGAACTTCTCCAGGAAGGCGACGGCCTCGGTGTCCCACGGGGAGGCGAACCAGGCGATGCCCTTCTCCTTGGAGTACTCGTCGATCTGGCGGTACTCGTCCTCGCCGAACTCCACGCGGTGGCGGTAGTCGATGTACGTCATCCGGCCCCAGGGGGTGTCGCGCTCGATGTCCCACTGGTCGCGCGGGGTGCAGATCTCGGGGGTGCGCTTCTGGAACTTGACCGCGTCGCAGCCGGCCTCGGCGGCGGCGTCGATCAGCTTGAAGGCGTTCTCGAGCTCGCCGTTGTGGTTGATGCCGATCTCGCCGACGACGTAGACGGGCTGACCGGGGCCGGCGGTCTTCGAACCGAAGGTGCGCAGACGGGAGTTGGTGCTCATGGCAGGAACTGTCCTTACTTGTTTAGGGAGTCGAGAGAGGGGCCGAGGATCCAGCTGGCGATCTCTCGGATCGCGCCGTCGCCACCGGGGACGGTGGTGACCGCACGGGCGGCGCCGCGTACCACGTCGTGGGCGCTCGCGACCGCCACGGGCCAGCCCACGAGGGCGAAGCACGGGAGGTCGTTGACGTCGTTGCCGACGTAGAGCACGCGCTCGGGCGCGATGCCCTGCTCCTCGCACCACTGCTTCAGTGCGAGGTCCTTGCGGTCGATGCCGTGCAGCACGGGGATCTGCAGCTTCCGTGCGCGCGCGGCGACGACCGGGTTCTGCTCCGTGGAGAGGATCAGCATCTTGAGCTCGCTCTTGCGCAGGGCGGCGATGCCGAGGCCGTCTCCGCGGTGCACGGAGACGAACTCCTTTCCATCGGCGTCGATCAGCACCCTGTCGTCGGTCTGGGTGCCGTCGAAGTCCAGTACGACCGCGTCGATGTCGTCTGCGGTCGGGAGGGCGCCGGGCCGGTCCGCGTCGAACAGCGGAGCCAGCGCGCGGGCCCTGGCGAGGTCGTGCGGGTCGTCGATCTCCAGCACCCGTGCCGGATCGGTGCGGACCAGTTCGGTACGGCCGAAGAAGCGGTGCTGGTGCTTGCGGAAGCCGGGGGCGTCCATCGCATAGGCGGCGCCGGTCTCCAGGAGGTCCTGGGGGCGGTCCTGGCGGCGGGGGCGGTACGACTTGTCGTGGTTGACGCCGTAGCCGCCGCCGGTGGCCGCGTCTGCCTCGGCGACCGTGCCGCCGGCCACCTCGTCCTCGGCGTCCCGCCAGATGAAGCCGTGGAAGGGGGCCACGGTCACCGCGGTGTCCGCACCGTTCTCGACGACCGCACCGGCCACCCCGTCGATGTCCTCGCGGACGACGAACGGGCTGGTGCACTGCACGAACACCACCACGTCGACGGCCGCGCCGTGCAGGGCCTCGTGGGCGTCCATGGCGTGCAGGACGGCGGCCTCGGAGGTCGCCGTGTCCCCGGCGATGGCCGCGGGGCGCAGCACGACCTCGGCGCCCGCCTCACGGGCCGCCGCGGCGATGGCCTGGTCGTCGGTGGACACGACGACGTCCGTCACCAACCGGGCGGCGAGACACTCCCGCACGGCACGGGCCACCAGCGGCACACCGCCGACGGGGGCGAGGTTCTTCGCGGGCACACCCTTGGAGCCGCCGCGCGCGGGAATCACCGCGAGCACCCGGCGCACGGAAGCGCCTTGGCCCGCTTGCGGGTTGGACATGGGGGCTACTCCTTGGGCTCCATGCGGAGGAATCGGTGCGAACGCGGCGGGGCGCTCCGCGGGCTGGGCCGATGTGCGGCTCGGCCGCGGGGCCGCGCTGGGACGTCGGTCGTCTGCGGCGCCGTCGTGGTTGGTCGCTCCCCCACTCTCGGCTCCGCTCGAGCGGGGGGACCTCCATGGCGGCGGAGCCGCATCTCGATACGGCTCCGCGCCCGTCGTCGCGGCGGACACGGCTCGCGCGACGGCCGCTTCCGCGGCGCCCGCGGCCGGGGTGGGCGCGTTCGCCCTTGTGGCGCTCACAGCTCCCCCATCCGCCGGATGACAGGGGCCACCCGCTGTACGCCGTGCCGGTAGGCGCCGCGTGCCGCTCGGCGCACGATCTGGCGGACCGGGCCCGGCTCCTTTTCGTGGGCGGGGGCTCCGGGCAGCGGGCTGCCGTCGGGGCCGAGGTGGTGGCGGGCGAGGATGCCGGGGAGGTAACCGGGCGCGGTCGCCGGTGTGTAGTACGGGGCGAGCGGGGGCAGTTCGGGCGCCGCGAGCAACTTGGCGATGCGCTCCCTCGCCACGTCGAAGGCGGTCTCGTACGAACCTCCCCCTGAGAGGGGGCCCCCGGTCGCGACGCCCTGCCGGGCCACCCACTCCTCGTCGGCCACCGGCCGGTGCCCGGCGTCCAGCTGGTCCCAGGAGGCGAGGCATCCGGAGCCGACGAAGTGGTGGTTGCCCAGGACCTCGCGGATGCCGAGGTCGGTCAGGACGACCGTCGGGATGCGGCGGTGCAGGGACTCCAGCGCCGCCGTCGAGCTGATGGTGACCAGCAGGTCGGTGCGGTCGAGGACCTCGCCCATGTTCCCGTACACCAGACGGAAGTTGGCCGGCGGATCGAGCCGCTGGACCAGCTTCTGGTAGGGCTGCTCCTCGATGTGCGTGGTGTGCTCGCCCGGCTTGGAGCGCAGCTTCAGCAGCACCTCGCGCTCGGGGTGCAGCCTGGCGTGCCGGATCAGCCGGTCGAGCAGGTAGGTGCGGTCCTTGCGGGTGTCCGGGACGGACGGCTGTACGGCGAACACCACGGTGTAGGGGTCGTGTTCACCTTCGTAGGCCGCCCCGCCGAGGAACGGCAGTGCCACCTCGGTCACCGACGAGGCGTCGGCGCCCACTCCCTCGTACACGGTCCGGAAACGCTCCGCGTCCTGGCGGGAGTTGGCGAGGACGAGGTCCGCGCCGTGCCGCAGCAGGAGGCCGTCGGCGAGCTTCTCGTAGACGACGCCGACATAGCCGGTGACGACCACGGGGCGCCGCTCGCGGCCCTCCCACAAGCGCCGCAGGCCGTGCAGCATCGCCTGTACGCCACCGCCGACGAGGGCGAGGACGAGGACGTCGTACTCCTCCTCTGCCATCGCGCGCAGGAACTCGACGGCCGTGACCTCCCGGAGGGAGTCGGCGCGCACACCGACCTCCGCCAGCTGGCGGGCGGTGGGCGTCGCCCGCCCGCGCAGCAGGAATCCGCTCAGCTCGGGACCGACTTGCGCGTCCTCGCGGGATGCGGCTTCCATGGACGGGCCCGGGACGATACGAGCCGCGGTCAGCGCACCCCATTTCCAGCGGGTGTCGGAGTCCGCGAGCACGGCGATTCGCGTGGGCTTCGAGGTACTTGGTGGCACGCCGAAGACGGTAAGAAGCAATTCCGAGGCGCGGCCCAACCGCACCTCAACAAAGAGTTAACAACACCCCGCCGGGAGCCGAACTGGCCCGCGAAATCGCCGGAGCTACAGGTGATGCACCGTTCCGACACATTCAGTTCACCCCCTGTACGGACACCGGAAAGTTACGCCGCCGACCTGCCTCTTACTCTTCTCGTGTGCCAAAGCTTTCCGTGATCGTGCCGTTCTACAACGTGCAGCAATACGCCCCGGACACCCTCAAAAGCCTTCGCTTGAACGCACAGCGGGATTTCGAGTTCGTACTGGTCGACGACCATTCGAAGGACGAAACTCCGGCGATTCTCGAACGCGCGGCCGAGGAACTCTCCGACGTGGCGCAGGTGCGGTATATCCGCCATGAGAAGAACGGGGGACTCGCCACTGCCCGCAACACCGGCCTGGACGCGGCGCAGGGCGAGTACCTGACGTTCCTGGACGGCGACGACTGGCTGGCTCCCGGCTACTTCGCCGAACTGGTCGCGGCCATCGAGGGGTTGGGCGTCGACTTCGTGCGCACCGACCATGTGCAGGCGACCGCCCGCGCGCGCAGCATCAACAGGGTGCCCATCGGGCGCCGCTGGGAGGCGCTGAACCCGCGCGAGGCGATCCTGCCCGCCGACCGTTCCACCTCCGTGGACTACGCCTTCGCCTGGGCCGGCGCCTACCACCGCCGGCTCCTCGACCAGGGCCTGCTGCACTTCACCGACGGGCTGCGCACGGCCGAGGACCGGCCGTGGATCTGGAAGCTGCACCGCGAGGCGGAGTCGTTCGCCGTGGTGAGCCTGCTCGGCGTCTTCTACCGGCGCGGGGTGGCGTCCTCCCTGACACAGATCGGCGACGTCCGCCAGCTCGACTTCATCCGCGCCTTCGACCAGGTCATCGAGGAGACGGCGAAGGACCCGGACGCGGACCGGCTGCTGCCGAAGGCGGTGCGCACCTACTGCGCGATCATCGCCCACCACGTCTCGGACGAGGACAAGTGGGAGCCGTCGGTCTACCGGCAGCTGCGGGCGAGGAGTGCGGCCGCCATCCAGCGACTGCCGCAGGACATGCTCGGCGACGTGCTCGAGACGATGGACCTGCACCGTTCCTCCAAGCTGCGGCGGCTGCGGCGCAGGATCACGACAGCGAAGGCGGCTGCCTGATGCCCCGTACCACCCGCATCTACTGCGTCTCGACCCTGTACGGCGCCGCCACCCTGGCCGCCGCGCTGGACTCGGACTGCTTCGAGGACGAGGACCGCAGTCTGCTGCTGGTCTTCAACAACTCGGCGACCCCGGAGACGACGCCGCCCGTCGACGAGATGCCGGGCTTTGAGCCGCTGCGCGACCACTTCGACGAGATCCTGTCCTGGAACGAGGCCATCAGCCCCTTCCACCCGGGCGCCTGGACCCCGCGCCAGGACGACATCCCGCTCTTCGAGCGCTATCTGCGACTGCTCTGGGGCCTGGGTGACGACCGGGTGGAGCTGGTCGTGGAGTCCATCCAGGTCGCCCCGGCGCTGACGGTGGCCCAGCTGTTCACCGACGCACCCGTGCACGTCTACGCCGACGGCCTGATGAGCTACGGCCCCACCCGCAACAAGATCGACCCACTGGTCGGCACGCGGGTGCGGCGGCTGCTCCATCTGGACCTGGTGCCGGACCTGACCCCGCGGCTGCTGACCGAGTTCGACGTCCCGGCGGAGCTGGTGCCGACCGAGGCGTTCCTCAAGGTGATGGGCGAACTCGCCTCGTCCGTCCAGGACTTGCCGGTGCTGCCCGACAACTCGGCGCTGCTGCTCGGCCAGTACCTGTCCGCGCTGGGCATCCTCTCCCCCGAGGAGGAGGAGGACCTGCACGTACGGATGATGCGCGGGGCGGTCGAGCGCGGGCACCGCTCGATCGTCTTCAAGCCGCACCCCACCGCACCGGCCCGCTACAGCCGCGCCCTGGAGACCGAGGCCCAGCAGCTGGGCGTGGACCTCACCGTCCTCGACCTGCCCGTCCTCGCCGAGGTGCTGTTCGAGCGCTCGCGGCCCGGCCTGGTCGTCGGCTGCTTCTCCACGGCCCTCTTCACGGCGTCCGCGTTCTACGGCCTGCCGGTCGCCCGTATCGGTACGGCACCGCTGCTGGGCGGGCTCACGCCGTACCAGAACAGCAACCGGGTGCCGGTGGTTCTCGCCGATGCGCTGCTGCCGGATCTGGAGGGCGGCAAGGGTGAGAAGACGCTGGCCGCGGGCACCGTGGACGGGCTGCTCGACACGTTGAGCTACACGATGCAGCCGCAGATCTACCCGTCCCTGCGGCCGGCCGCGGAACGTTACCTCTCCAGGCATCTCTCCGCGCGCACCAAGCGGTACTTCAGGCGGAAGCGGCTCACTGCGCTGGGGCTGCCGGGGGGCATCCCGGACCGCTTGGCGTTCCTCCCCCGCAACTCCACGGCCCGCCGGGTGGTCCGCCGGGCACGGGCGCTGAAGAAGGCCGTAGGGCGACAAGAGCCGTAGGGCGACAGGGAGAGCCGGGGCCCCCATCGGAGTGGGGCCCCCTCCACACTCATGTGCGGGGCTCTTTCCTGCGAGGTGAGGGGAATGGGGAATTCTGAGTAAACGCAAGAACCCAGGGCGACACTCAGGTGAACTCGCCGGGACCACGCGGCGAATCATGGTTTTCCCGGCCAAGGCATCCCTGTAATTCGGACTAATGTGCCGTGAGGCACCCGTCAGAGTGAGCGCCCACCGAGGGGAATTCTGTGACCAGCACGACCGTCCGGCCCGCGCCCGTCGCGCCGGTGCACCCACGGCCGGTACCGGCACAGCCCCGCGAAACCCGGCTCCGCGCCCTGGACGGACTGCGACTGATCGCCGCACTGATGGTGGCGGCGTATCACTACGGCGGCCGCGGCGGCGAGGTCACCAAAGCCTGGGGCGCCTCCGCCAAGCACGAGTTCCCCGCACTGCACGGCCTTTTCTCCTACGGCTGCCTCGGCGTCCAGGTCTTCTTCGTGATCAGCGGATTCGTGATCTGCATGAGCGGTTGGGGCCGGCCCCTCAAGTCGTTCTTCGCCTCCCGCGCCTCCCGTCTGCTACCGGCCTACTGGGCGGCGATACTCATCGTGTCGGCGGTGTTCGCACTGCCGATGGTCGCCTACAAGACCGTGTCGCCGAGCGACACCCTGGTGAACCTGACGATGCTTCAGCAACCGCTGGGCGTGGACCGGGTGCTGGGGGTGTGCTGGACGCTCTGGGCGGAGATCCGCTTCTACGCGCTGTTCGCGCTGTGCGTCGTACTGCCCGGGGCGAGCCGTCGCCGCGTGATCCTGTTCTGCGCCGGCTGGACGCTGGCGGCGGCGATCGCGCAGGGAACGAAGATGCCGCTGCTCGACATCGTGCTGATACCCGAGTACGCGCCCTTCTTCGTCGGCGGTGTCGGGCTCTACCTCGTCCACCGCGACCGGCGCGACGTCTACGCCTGGGGCATCGTGGCCGTGAGCTTCCTGATCGGGCAGCACTACGCGGTGCGCGGCCTGTGGAACGCGTCGGACCCGAACGCCTTCGCCCACCGCTCCTCGCTCGGCATCACCCTCATCGTCGCATTCGGCTTCGTCGCGGTCGCCGCGATCGCTCTGGGCTGGCTCAACTGGGCGAACTGGCGCTGGCTGACCGTGGCCGGGGCGCTGACGTACCCGTTCTACCTGGTCCACGAGCACCTGGGCTGGGTGGTGATCCACGCCCTGCACATCGGCCTCGGCCTGCCGTCGGCGGCGACCTTCGCCCTCACGGTCGCGTCGATGCTGCTGCTGGCCTGGCTGCTCAACCGTTACGTCGAGAAGCAACTGACGCCGAGGCTGCGAGCGGCACTGTCCGGACCGCGCTGAGACGGCCTGATGATGCTCGCGCGGCTCCCCCTAGGTGCATGCGCCCACCGCGCACAGTCACGGTGGTCTTCCTGGCTGCGTCCGTCGCCTGCTGCCTCGGCATGATTCTGGTCGGCAGCGTCCAGCCACAACACTGGACCGCACGGCAGATGCTGGTCCTGTACTCCTTCTCCTGGACCGGCCTCGCCATGGGCGAGTATCCGGCGCGCCACCGCCGGCAGATGTACGTGTCCGTCATCGGCATGGGCTTCCTGGCGTTCCTCCTGGCGAAGTGAGGCGGTCCGGCGGCCGGACCGCGCCGCTCAACCGACGTCGTACCGCCTCGCGCGGTTCGCCCTGCGCCAGAGATCAGTCGTCGCCGTCGAGGAGCGTGTCCACGGAGAGTTCGAGGCTGACGCCGACGGACTCGGGCACGGGCACGCTCTGGCCGCGCTTGTAGCGGACGGGGTCGGGGTACTTGCCGTCGGCCGGGTCGGTGTAGAGGAGGACCTCGTCGTGTTTGCGGTCGGCGACGAGGTAGGCGGGGATGCCTGCCTGGGCGTAGCACTCGACCTTCGGCCCCAGGTCGTCCGACCAGTTCGACGACGTCACTTCGACGACCAGACGGAAGACGTTCGGTGCGTAGTAGTTCTTCGTGACGTGCGCGTCGCGGAAGTCCTCGTCGAGGATGGACAGGTCCGGGATGGCGAAGTCCTCCGGGAGCGTGGGCAGCCAGAGACCGAGGCTCTGGGCCCATTCAGCCCCGCTTCCCCCGATACCCGCGCGTTCGAACGCACGACACACCTTGGTCAACGACAGCGCATGCGAGCCGTCCGGCGGCGGTGTCACAGTGAGCCTCCCCTGGAGAATCTCCACGCGGTGCCCAGGCAGTGCACGGGAGAGCAGGTCGGCGGCCTCGCCCAACGTCAGCTCGTGTTGCAGTACAGCCACGGCATCCTCCTTTTCGGGGATCACTCTCCACGAGAGTAACCGGGAGCGGGGAGAGCTCGCCCACGATCACTCATACGGAGTATTCGCCCAGCTCAGAAGGCATCGCTCGGCACATACGTCCCCCAGACCTCCCGCAACGCGTTGCACACCTCACCCACCGTCGCCCGCGCCCGCAGCGCGTCCTTCATCGGGTACAGGACGTTGTCCTCGCCCTCGGCCGCCTTCTTCAGGGCCGCAAGGGCGGCGTCGACCGCCGGCTGGTCGCGCTCGGCGCGCAGCTTCGCCAGGCGTTCCGCCTGCTGGGCCTCGATGGCAGGGTCGACGCGGAGCGGCTCGTAGGGCTCCTCCTCGTCCAGCTGGAAGCGGTTGACGCCGACCACGACCCGCTCGCCGGAGTCGGTCTCCTGGGCGATGCGGTAGGCGCTGCGCTCGATCTCGGACTTCTGGAAGCCGTGCTCGATCGCGTTGACCGCGCCGCCCAGCTCCTCCACCTTGGCCATCAGTTCGACGGCGGCCGCCTCCACCTCGTCCGTCATCTTCTCGATGACGTACGAGCCCGCGAAGGGGTCGACGGTGGCCGTCACATCGGTCTCGTAGGCCAGCACCTGCTGGGTACGCAGGGCGAGGCGCGCGGATTTGTCCGTGGGCAGCGCGATCGCCTCGTCGAAGGAGTTCGTGTGCAGCGACTGCGTGCCGCCGAGGACCGCGGCCAGGCCCTGGACGGCGACGCGTACCAGGTTCACCTCCGGCTGCTGGGCCGTCAGCTGGACGCCCGCGGTCTGCGTGTGGAAGCGCAGCATCAGCGACTTCGGGTTCTTCGCGCCGAACTCCTCCTTCATCACGCGCGCCCAGATGCGCCTGGCCGCACGGAACTTGGCGACCTCTTCGAGGATCGTCGTACGGGCCACGAAGAAGAAGGAGAGCCGGGGCGCGAAGTCGTCGACGTCCATGCCGGCGGCGACCGCCGTGCGGACGTACTCGATGCCGTCGGCCAGGGTGAAGGCGATCTCCTGCGCGGGGGAGGCGCCCGCCTCGGCCATGTGGTAGCCGGAGATCGAGATCGTGTTCCACTTCGGGATCTCGGCCTTGCAGTACTTGAAGATGTCGGCGATCAGCCGCAGGGAGGGCTTCGGCGGGAAGATGTACGTGCCCCGCGCGATGTACTCCTTCAGCACGTCGTTCTGGATCGTGCCGGTGAGCTGGGAGGCCGGCACGCCCTGCTCCTCGCCGACCAGCTGGTACATGAGCAGCAGCAGGGCCGCGGGCGCGTTGATCGTCATCGACGTCGAGACCTTGTCCAGCGGGATCCCGCCGAACAGCACCCGCATGTCCTCGACCGAGTCGATCGCCACGCCGACCTTGCCGACCTCGCCGTGCGCGATGGGGGCGTCGGAGTCGTGGCCCATCTGGGTCGGCAGGTCGAAGGCGACCGACAGGCCCATCGTGCCGTTGGCGATGAGCTGCTTGTAGCGGGCGTTGGACTCCACCGCCGTGCCGAAACCGGCGTACTGGCGCATGGTCCAGGGGCGGCCCGTGTACATCGACGGGTAGACACCGCGGGTGAAGGGGTACCGGCCGGGCTCGCCCAGCTTCTCGGCCGGCTCCCAGCCCGCCAGGTCCTCAGGCCCGTAGACCGGTTCGATCGGCAGTCCACTCTCAGTGGATCGAGCACTGCCCGACTCGCGCGCCATGGTGTGATGCCTCCCGCTGAGTTACTGGCCAGTACAGACCGACCCTCCTGCGGACTGTAGCGGGGTGCGTGCAGTCGGTGGAGGGGAGCACGCTGGGAGCTTCCTCACAGCGGTTTTGCGGTCTCCGTCACAACCATGCCCCGCCGTTCGCAAGCAGTCATCCGCGGGCAGCATCTCAGGTGACACGCGGGGCTGTCGGTTGCATCGGTGAGACGACGGGGGGCGCTGTGCGTATGACGGGCATGGGGAGATCGACCGCCGCTGCGGCGGCACTCGCGGCCCTGGCCGCCGTGTGCGGCTGCACCGTGCAGGGCACGGACGGCAAGGGGCACTCGCCCGTGCACATCCAGCTGCCGAGCAGCAAGGATCCCTCCGGCACGTCCGGTTCCGGCTCCGGTTCCGGTTCCGGCTCCGGTTCCGGTTCCGGTTCCCGTTCCGGTTCCGGTTCCGGCGACAAGGCAAGCGCCTCGCCCTCGACAGCCGGTCCCGCCGCGCTGTGGTCCCGTGGCGACTCCGGGGACGACGTCCGTGAACTCCAGGCCCGGCTGCGTCAGGTCGCCTGGCTCTACGACGGTCCGACCGGGACGTACGACGACCTGACCGAGGAGGCCGTGAAGGGCTTCCAGGGCAAGCGCGGGCTGCCGAAGACCGGGCAGACGGACACCGTCACCTGGCAGCGGCTGCTGAGCATGACGCACGAGCCGGGGAAGTGGGAGCTGTATCTGATGGGCGGTCAGCCCGCGGGCCCTGCCGATCCACGGTGCCTGACCGGGCGGGTGCTGTGCATCGACAAGACGAGCCGCACCCTGCGCTGGATGATCGACGGGCGGACGGTGTCGACGATGTCGGTCCGCTTCGGCGCGACCGGCACGCCCACCCGCGAGGGCGTCTTCCACGTGTACTGGAAGTCCCGCCACCACTGGTCGACGCTCTACGACTCGTCCATGCCGTACGCGATGTTCTTCAGCGGCGGCCAGGCCGTGCACTACTCGTACGACTTCGCGGCCCGCGGTTACGCCGGCGCCTCGCACGGCTGTGTCAACGTGCGGGACGAGTCGGCGATCGCGGATCTGTACGCGCAGGTGAACGACGGCGACAAGGTTGTCGTGTACCGGTGAGCCCCCGGAGCCGGGGAGAGAAGTGAGTGGGGCGCGGGCGGAACCGGGGGAACGTGTCCCGCCCGCGCCGATGCACGAGCCGTAGGTACGGGGGGAACCCCGGCTCTGTGCGACGGCCGATGACCAGTCGGCTCACTCAGTACTGCGCGGGTGGGGCCGAAAACGTTACTGGCGGCCCGAAAAAAATTTTGCGAACCGCAAAACAGCAGGTCAGAGCGCACTGTAGGTCGGCTTCGGGGACGGCGTCGTCACCAGCTGCCTCGGCAGAAACGGCGGGAGGGAGGGCGGTGTGACGGTGGGGCCGGGGGCTATGTGGTGGCCGTCGCCGTCACCACCCTGATCCCCCTGGTCGCCGCCCTCGCCGTCGTGGTTGCCCTGTCCACCCTTGCCCTTGCCGTCCTTGTCGTCGCCGCCACGGGACGAGCCGTCGGTGCCGGCCAGGATGTTCTTGCAGTACTTCCAGAGGCGGGCCGCGCCGGAACCGCCCGCCGCGCCCTCCAGGGCCCGCTTGCGGTCGCCGGTGAGTTCCTTGCCGTCGCGCACGTCGCGGCAGGCCGCCGGGGCGCCCAGCCACCAGTCGCCGCCTGCCGCCTGCCCGTCGTCGGAGCCGGAGCCGGGCTTGGCCGAGGAGCTGCCGCCGGTCGGGCCGGGCGGGGTCGTCGGGCCGACGGAGGGGGAGTTGGAGCCGTCGGGGGTGGTGTCGCCCAGGGCGCTGTCCGGCGAGGGCGACACCAGCGGACGGTCGGGGCTCGCGCCCACCGAGACGGAGGCGACCGGGCCGGGCTCGTCGTGGCCGAACGGCGTCGGGAGCACCCCGGAGGTCGCCGCGAACGCGACACCGCCGACCATGCCGGCGGCCAGCGCGGCCGTCAGCCCGAAGCGGGCGGGCCTGCCCCAGCGGGAGCGCCTGGGGGCAGCGGCGGAACCGCCGATGCGGACGAGCCCGGCATCGGAGGTCCGGGAGCGGGGACGGTGCGGCCCGGCGGCGGTCCGCTCGGGCAGCGCGCCGGAGCGGGCCGCGCGGAAGGCGGCCAGCGCGGCGGCCTCGCCGGGGAGTTCGGCGTTGCTCAGCGGGGCCTCGGCGATCAGCCCGTCGAGGGTCTTCGCGAGCCGTTCGGCCTGGTCGCGGGAGGCGGCGTCGACACTTTCGAGTGGCTCTCCGCGCAGCAGGAGCTCCGCTGTTTCGCGGTCCAGCCACCGGTCGGGGCTCGGGCCCGTGGCGGAGCCGCCGGCGGACTCCGAATCCCCCGGAAAGGCACAGCGCTCGTCGGCCATCACATGTCCTTCTGCGTCCGCGCAACGCTATGCGTCACACTCGCGGACGTCACCGCGCGGCCGCGCGGTTCCCTCTGGAGCGGCAGCCCGTCCAGGCCGACGCTCGATTCCGGATCCTCGCCGAGCAGTTCCGCGAGCCGCTTCAGACCGCGGTGCGCCGCCGTGCGCACGGCACCCGGGCGCTTGCCGAGCGTCTCGGCGGCGGTCTTGGCGTCGAGGCCCACGACCACGCGCAGCACGACGGCCTCGGCCTGGTCCTGCGGCAGCCGGGAGATCAGCGAGAGGGTGTGGTCGGTGGCCAGGGACTCCATGGCCTCGCCCGCGGTGTCGGACTCGGCGGCCCTGCCGGTCAGTTCCGTTTCGTCGCCGCCGATCGCCGGGCGGCGGCCGCGCATCCGTATGTGGTCCAGCGCACGGTTGCGGGCTATCCGGGCGGCCCAGCCGCGGAAGCGGTCCGCGTCGCCGCTGAACCGGTCCAGATCACGGGCGATCTGCAGCCAGGCCTCGGACGCGACGTCCTCGGCGTCCGGGTCGCCGACGAGCGTGCGGACGTACCCGAGCAGCCGCGGATGCACGGCCCGGTACACAGTCCGGAACGCGGTCTCGTTCCCGTCCTGTGCCGCAAGCACCGCGGCGGTCAGCTCCGCGTCGTCCCCCAGCACCCGATGGTTCCTCGTTCGATGGTCGCGGCGTCGAGGCCGCCGATCGTTGCGATGGTCTGCGATGGTCGTTCGTCTTCCGCGCCCGGCGCGAAAGGCACGTTACGACCTGAAACCGCTGCTCGTCCATGTCCGTACACCATGCAACCACCTTGCGAAGAGGTGCGCTGACCCCGGGGTGTGACAGAAACCGCACTCTCGGCGCTGTAGAGAGTACGGGCCGCCGCGCGGCCCGACCGCGCGACGGCCGGGGCCTCTCCTGTGGGGGGTGGCGGCCCCGGCCGTTGCTTCGGTGCCGGATCCCGACGGCAGACGTCCGGGGTGCGAGGGCCGTGCCGGGGCATGCTCAGTCGGCTGTTCCCGCCGCTCGCACACTCAGCCAGTGGTCAGTTGCCGCTCTTGCCGGTGCTCTTCTGCGGCTTCCCGGACTTGCCGGAGTCATCGGCCTTGCCCTTGTTGCCGGCCTTCGCGGTGTTCCCGGCCTTGGCGGTCCTGTCGTCCTTGCCCGGCTTGGGGGTGGCCGTCGACTGCCCCAGCTGCTCGGCGCAGTAGGCTGTGACGTTCGCCTCGCCGCCCGCGGCCGCGATCAGCCGCTGCCAGGCCGTCGAGTCCAGCGCCTTGCCCTTGCCGTCGACCTTCTTCTCGTACGCCCGGCAGTGCGCCTCGGTGTCCTTCGCCGTCTCCGGGCGGGCCGGCGTGGCGGTGGCACCGGGCGTGCCGGAGGCCGTCGCGGAGGGCACGACCGGCGCGTGCCGCCGCTGCCGGGCCGCCTGCCCGTCGTCGTGCGAGGAGCCGCCCACCGAGCCGATCGCCGCGAACGCGACACCGCCCATGGTGAGTCCGGCCAGGGCCAGCGTCAGGGTGGCCCGCAGGGAGCGGTGGGCCCGACCGTGCTCACGCGGGCGCCAGTCGTCGCGGCGCCGGGTCCGCGCGCGTAGCGCCCCGGTGTCGCAGGCGGCCCGGAACGCGGCGACGGCCCGCTGCTCGGCGTCGGCGTCGAGGGCGCCCGAGCACATCGCGTCGGCGAGCAGGCCCTCCAGTACGGGTCCGGCAGGCCAGTCCTCGGTGCCCGACAGGGTCCCGCGGGGGTGTACGCGCCGACGGCCGCCGGGGGCACTGCCGTCACTCTGCCGTTCACCCATGTCCGTATCCATCCGTGTCCGACGGCCGGCCCTCGCGGCCGCCCCTGCCGTCGATGACGTTCATCGCGTCGTCGATGTTCACTCCGTCGTTGACGTTCGTTTCGCCGTCGACGTTCATTTCGACTCCCCCAGCGTCCGGGGATCCTCATTCGTCACACCTGGGGCACCCAGCCGGGCCGCGAGGCGCTTCAGCCCCCGGTGCGCGGCCGTGCGCACGGCGCCGGGGCGCTTGCCGAGGACGCGGGCGGCCGCGGGGCCGTCGAGGCCGACGACGATGCGCAGCAGCACGGCCTCGGCCTGGTCGCGGGGCAGACTGCGGACCAGTTCCAGGGCGCGCTCGGTGGAGAGGGCCTCCAAGGCCTGGTCGTAGGTGCTGTGGGTACCGGGCAGCTCCAGTACGTCCTGTTCCAGCGCCGCCGACCGGGGCCGTACCTTCTGCCGGCGCAGATGGTCCAGGGCGCGGTGCCGGGCGATGGTCGCGGTCCAGCCGCGGAAGCCCGCCCCGTCGCCCTTGAAGCGCCTGAGGTCCCGGGCGATCTCCAGCCAGGCGTCGGACGCCACGTCCTCGGCGTCGTCGCCGACGATCCCGCGGAGATAGCCGAGCAGTCCGGGCTGCACGATCCGGTACGCGACCGCGAAGGCGGCCTCGTCGCCCTCCTGGGCCCGCGCGACGGCCGCGCCCAGCTCCCCGTCGTACGGCTGCACGGGGCGGGGTTCGCGTCCCTGGCGCAACAACTGTCCTCGTTCGTACGAGTGCGAAGGTGGCTCTGCCGAGCCCGCGCCGCGCGTCACCTCTGTCCGTGCGCGCGCCTTCACGACCCTCTGCGCCAGGCGTCACGGAAGTGTCACAGCCGATCGGATGTCACAGGTGTGCAGCATGTGCCGCCGTGCTGCACACAGCCCCCGCCCGACGCACGAGCACCTCACCGCGGACCGGGCACGGCGGCCGCAGAGTGATGTTCGGCCGGGCCCGAGCGCTGTGTGTAAGTGCCACCTGCTCTGTGACAGGTGTGGCAGTCATGGTCTTTTTTTTCTAGGGGTGGGGTAAGTGAGTCCTCGCGGTACGCGTGCGTACAGACCGCTGAGCATGAAGCGAAGGGCGTGGATCACGCTCGGCGCGGTGGTGCTGGGCGGTGGGGGTGTGGCGACGTACGCGGTCGCCGGCCCGCCCTCCGGCCACGGCCAGGCCAAGCGGCCGGTGAAGGTCTACGCCCTGGCCCTGAAGAGCGCGGCGAGCGGGAGGCAGGAGCTGCCGCGCACGCAGACCAAGCAGTTCTCGATGCTCGGCGTCTCCTGGAAGGACGCCGGCAAGCGGCTGCACGGCACGGCCCAGGTGCGCACCCACAGCATCGAGACCGGCGAATGGACCGCCTGGAAGAACCTTGAGGCCGACGTCGACCCGCTCGAGGACCCGGAGGCGGGCGCCGGCGCGCGCGGTGCCTCCGAGCCGCTGTGGGTCGGCCCTTCCGACGGCGTCCAGGTCCAGGTCGTCCACAAGGACGGCTCCACCAGCTCCGCCCTGCCCAAGGGGCTCGAGGTCAGCCTGGTCGACCCGGGAGTGGCGACCGCCGCCGAGCAGAAGGCCGAGCCGGCCGCGTATGTGGCGGATGTGACGCCCACGGACTCCGCGTCGGCGACCGACTCGGTTTCCCGCGCCGAAGCTCTCCCTGCGCACCGGCACGGTCAACACCGGCGCCGTCCCGGTCACCCTCGGCTGGCAGGCGACCGACAACGCCGCCCTGAAGTCGGTGAGCCTGCTGACCCCGACGACGGCCACCTTCGGCCCGACCACCACCAGTTCCAGCCGCACCGCCGCGTCCGGCACCGCGGGCACCTGGTCGATGACGGCGTACGACTACGCGGGCAACACCCGTACCTCGTCCGCGTCCTTCACGCCGGTGATCCTTCAGGAGACCTCGGCCACCGGGTCCGGCAGCTGGACGGCGCGTTCCTCCACCAGCTACCTGGGCGGTAAGTCGTACTCCAGCGGTTCGAAGGGCGCGAGCCTGACCTGGACCTTCACCGGCCGCTCGGCCTCCTGGGTGGTCAGCCGGGCCTCCACCTCCGGTCAGGCGTACGTCTACGTCGACGGCGTGAAGGTCGGCACCGTCGACCTGAAGTCGTCGACCACCCTGTACCGCCAGGCGATCTGGACGAAGACCTGGTCGGCCGGCGCCAAGCACACGGTGAAGATCGTGGTGGTCGGCACCAGCGGCCGCCCGACGGTCACGACGGACGGCCTGGTCTACCTCAAGTAGCCGCCGTCACAAGGCAGTTCACATCGCCGTGTCCACCGGTTCGGGCGTCCGCTCCTGCGCAGCTTGCGGGGTGGGCGCCCGGTCCGCGTCCACGACCAGGCCCGCGATGGTCGCGGCCGGCAGCAGCGACCCCATCGCCCACCAGGTGGCGACGTTGAAGCCGTGCACGGTCGCCTCCGCCTGCAGCGAGCGCGGGTCGACGCCCGGCCCCGCATGCGCCGTCAGATACCGCGCCGTCACCGTCGCGGCGATGGTGTTCAGCAGCGCCGTACCGATCGAACCACCCACCTGCTGTGCGGTGTTGAAGGTGGCGGAGGCCGCTCCCGAGTCACGCGGCGCGGCGCTGCCGGTGGCCAGCGAGACGGACGTCATCATCGCCGTACCCATGCCGAGCCCGAGCATCAGCATGCCGGGCCGGATGTGGGAGGCGTAGGCCGGTCGGATCCCCACCTGGGCGATGATCGCGAGCGCACCGGCCGCCACCAGCAGTCCCGGCACCATCAGCATCCGGGGCGGCACCCTGCCCAGCCCCCGAGCCGCGATCCGGGTCGAGCCGACGATCATCCCGGCGGTGATGGGCAGATACGCGACACCCGTCTTGACCGGCGAATATCCGAGGACACCCTGCATGTAGTAGGTCAGGAAGAGGAACACGCCGAACATGCCGACGGTCACGAGCAGCGTCGTCAGGAAGGCGCCGACCCGCTGACGGTCCTTCACCACGGACATCGGCAGCAACGGCACCCGCGCCCGCGTCTGCCACAGCCCGAACGCGGCCAGGAGCACGACCCCGCCGACGAGCAGCGTCAGCACCAGCCCGTCGTGCCAACTCCTCGACTCCGCCTCGGAGAAGCCGTAGACGAGGGAGAGCATTCCGGCCGAGCCGAGCAGGGCTCCCGGCACGTCGAGGCGGGCGTCGGGATGGCGTTCGCCGGGTGCGAGCAGGGCCAGCGCGCCGAAGAAGGCGACCAGCGCGATGGGGATGTTGACGTACAGGCACCAGCGCCAGTTCAGGTACTGGGTGAGGAAGCCGTCCGCGAGCAGGCCGACCGCGGCGCCCGCGCCGATGATCGCGCCGAAGATGCCGAAGGCCTTCCCGCGGTCCTTCGGGTCGGTGAACGTCGTCGCGAGCAGCGACAGCGCGGACGGCGCGAGCAGCGCGGCGAACACGCCCTGCAGGGCGCGCGCCCCGAACAGCATCCCGGAGTTGACGGCGGCTCCGCCCAGCGCGGAGGCGGCGGCGAAGCCGAGCAGTCCGACCACGAAGGTGTTCCTGCGGCCGACCAGGTCGGCGACCCCCCACTGCCCTAGAGGCGTGGGGGGACCCCCAGCCGGTTCCCGTCCGACATGTGCAGCGCGGACTGGGCGGAGGGCAGGGCGATGTCCACGATGGTCATGTCGAGGACGACCATCAACTGGGCGAGCGCAATGACCACCAGCGCGCACCAACGGCGGTTCTCGGCCATGGATGCCTCCCGAGTCGTACCGTCCCGAGGTCGCCTCCATGCTCCCTCCGGGCGCCACCTTTTGGGAACGCAGGCGTCTCTTAGTACGGCGATTTTGCCGCCGCCGTCACCTTCGGACGCCGTCGGTCGCATCCCGGCACAGCAGCCGCAGCGAACCGTCCCCGTGCCAGCAGCGCCGGGCCTCGTCGAACGGGTCCCACATCCGGCCGTCGGGAGTGCGGATCCAGTGGTCGCCGCCGGTCGCCCACCACTCGGCGCCGACCTGACGGACGATCACTTCACCGGCGTACGCCCCGAAACCGCGCAACACGCTCTCCACCGCGGCGTACGGGGTCCCTTCCTGCCGTATCCCCTCGATCATCCGGTCGACGCGCCACAGGCTCTGCGCCGAGTAGTCGAGGCGCAGCCGGGCACCCTCGCGCATGGCCGCGACCGCGTCCGCCGCCCACCGCACGGGCTTCGTCGCCGCGCTCGGCCTGGTCTCGTGGAAGGTAGTCACATAGACAGGAGCGGGGTCGGCGGGCCATCCGTCACGCGATTTCCGGGGAGTTCCCGATACCGGCGCAGTACCGCCCCACCGCCGCCGCAGGACGGTCACAGGACTCCCCCAGGTGCGGGTTTTGCCCGGGAGTGACGCTTCGCCCCTTCCGTGCGCTCCTCACACTGATGAGCCTGTACTTCCATCTCCGCGCGGTGCCGCCCTCGGCCCTGCGCAACAGCGCGACCTGGCTGCAACGGCTGTTCGAGGACGACTGGGACACCGTGCGCCGACGGATCGACCGCCACCGGGAGGAGATGCTGGACCACCACTACGTCGACCACGACACCCTCTACGCGGGCGCACCCCCGCACCGCGCCGGGGAGGGCCCCGGCGCCCACGTGGTCCTCGGCGGCCGCCCCGTCCCCCACCACGCCCCCGAAGCCCCACCGTTCCTCCTGCTGACCGCGGCTCAGGCGGCCCGGGTGGCGGCCTTCCTCACCTCGACCGACATCGAGACCCTGTGGCACCAGGCCCGCGACCAACTCCTCCCGCGCTACGGCGGCCCCACCACCGAACCAGAAACCCACACCCTCATCACCTCGACCCACCGCGACCTGACGGCCTTCTACCAGCAGACGGCCGAGTACGGCGACGCGGTGGTCAAGTGCCTGCTGCGCTGATTTTCCTGCCGTGGGCCACGGGTTGCCTCCCAGGAGCGCGGGAGACGGCTTCCCTTCGAGGGGCACGGGAAGACGGCTTCCCCGGACGCGCCGGAAGCACCTCTCCCGAGGCGCACGGGAAGCGGGCCTCTCCGGTGGCGCCAGGAGCGGCTTTCCCCAGGGCGCCGGAAGGCGGCTTGTCCGGTGGCACCGGGAGCGGCTTTCCCCGGGCGCCGGAAGGCGGCTTGTCCCAAGGCCGGGAAGTTAAGGATCTTCTGGTCGGTGTCGAGCGTGTCGGGTCAGCAGGCGAGGGCGTAGGTGGCGGGGCCGGTCTTGTGGATCAG
>NZ_JBFBBE010000042.1:54923-79646 GCF_040682555.1 Streptomyces sp. NPDC051172 | reverse complement strand
GGCCACCCGACCGCCCGCGTCACGCCCCGGGGCGAGTTCACGCCCGCGACCGCCACTAACACCCCCTGGATGGCCCGGGGGGCGCCGGGGCTGCCTCTGAGGAGCAGCCCGGCCGCAACGACCGAGCCGCCGAGCACCAGCAGAAGCGGCAGGATCCAAGGACGCGTCATGACGACGCAGGCTATCGGTGCCTCAGGTCGTCGCGCCGCCGCCCGACGGGCTTGAGGACGGTGCGTGGTTGCGCCAGTCCCTGTTGCCGGGGCCCCGGAACCTGTCGTGGCCGTCGCCGGGCCCCCTGCGGTCGAAGGTTCCGGAGATCGCGCGGGTCGCGGTACGAGTGCCGTCGGCGGAGCGGGTGCCGGCCAGGAGGGCCGTCTCACCCTTCTTCAGGGCGCCGACGCCCGAACCCTTCGTACCGTCGCGGAAAACGGTGGTGTCGGAGTTCACGGTCCAGGCCCAGGTGGCGCCGTCGTCGCTCTTGAGCGTGACCTGGTCGCCGGTGACCTTCTCGACGGTGCCGCGCTGCCAGATCCGTACGACCCACTTGCCGGTGTCCTGGTCCTTGACCGTCGTCTCACCGTGCACACCCATGCCGCCGAAGCCGAAACCGAACCAGGGGCCGACACCGTGCCGGCCGCCGGGGCGGTCCGGCGACAGGGAGGCGGACCCGGATGCGGAGGGCGTGGCGCTCTGGCCGGAGCCGCCCGAGGTGGCGGCGTAGGCGACCGTGCCGCCGAGGGCCAGTACGGCGACCGTGGCCGCCGCGGCCACGGCACGCGCCCGGCGGGAGCGGCGCCGCCACGGCCCCGGCTCGCGGTCCGGGCCGCCCGGACCGGTCATCACTTCCATGTCCGGGGTCGTCCCGAGGCGCCCGTCAGGCGGCTCGCCCCCGGCAGTGGGTTCCTGCTCCGGCTCGTGCATCACGGCTCGCTCCCATCGGCCACGGCAGGCCGCATCTGCATGCCATGCCTTGCTCTGATTGTCGAATGCGGTCGATAAGGAACCCGTAATCACCAGCTGTGAGAGCCCGGCGCCCCGGCCGCCCCGGTCGGTCGGCCCGGCTTCTGCACGCGCGCGATGAGCAGCGCCACGTCGTCGGAGTTGTCGGGCTGGTGCAGGGTGCGCAGCAGGAGGTCGCAGACCTCCTCCAGAGGGCGGTCGGGGCCTTCGAGGAGGGAGAGCAGGGCGTCCAGGCGCTCGTCGAGCGGGTGCTGCCGGGTTTCCACCAGTCCGTCGGTGTAGAACACGAGACGGTCGCCCGGCTCCAGGTCGACCGTGGTGGTGGAGAAGGCGACGCCGCCCACGCCCAGCGGTACGCCCGTGGGCAGTTCCAGCAGCTCCGGGGGATGCCCGGGCCGCAGCCGGGCCGGCGGCAGGTGCCCGGCGTTCGCGATCCGGCACTGGCGCAGCTGCGGGTCGTGGACGGCGTACACACAGGTCGCGATCGAGTGGTCCAGGCCCTCGGTGATCTTGTCGAGGTGTTCGAGGAGCCGGGCCGGATCGAGGTTGAGGGAGGCGAGGGTGTTGGTCGCGGTGCGCAGTCGGCCCATGGTCGCGGCCGCGTTGATGCCGCTGCCCATCACATCGCCCACCACCAGCGCCGTCTTGCCGCCGTCCAGCGGGATCACGTCGAACCAGTCGCCGCCGACCTCGCTGGTGGCTCCGGCGGGCTGGTAGCGGGAGGCGACCTCGAGGCCGCCGGTCACCGGGGGGTGGCTGGGCAGCAGGCTGCGCTGGAGGGTGAGGGCGGTGTCGCGGGCGTTCTGGTACCAGCGGGCGTTGTCGATCTGTACGGCCGCGCGGGACGCCAGCTCACGGGCGAGCAGCAGGTCGTCCTCGCTGAACGGCTCCGGGTTGTGCGTGCGCTTGAGATCCAGGGCGCCGAGCACCTCGCCCCGGGCGATCAGCGGCACCGCCAGGTACGAGTGGACGCCCGCCTCGGCCAGGAGTCCGGCCGCCTCGGGGGAGCGGGCGATGCGCGGCAGGTCCGCGGGCGCGACCTCCGCCACCATCACCGGCCGGCCGGTGCGCACGCACTCGGTGACCAGGCGGTCGGGGCCGTACCGGGTCACCTGCCCGGGCGGATCGGCCGCCCGCAGCGCCTCGGGGGCGCCGTCCGCCTGCACGGCGAGGGCCCGGATCACCGCCGGCTCCGTGGGGCCCAGGCTGCTGCGTCTGCCCGCCACCACCGCCTCCAGCAGATCCACGGCGGCTATGTCGGCGAGCTCCGGCACGGCGACGTCGGCCAGTTCGCGGGCGGTGCGCTCCAGCTCCAGGGTGGTGCCGATGCGGGCCGAGGCGTCCGCGATGACCTGCAGCCGCCGGCGTGCGGCCTCGGCCTCGACGCTCGCCCTGTGCTGCTCGGTGATGTCCACGACCGAACCGGCCACCCCCAGCACGGTCCCGACGGCGTCCTCCAGCCGGTACAGCGAGAGCGACCAGGCACGCTCCTCGTCCGGATCGCCCGCGGTCCGTCCGGTTGCCTTCTGATCGACGAGGGGACGCCCGGTCTCCAGCACATGACGCGCCGCACCTTCGATGGCCTCGACGTCGAGATGCGGCAGGACCTCGCCGATCGACCGGCCGATGTGCTCCTCCGCAGCGATCCCGTTGAGCCGTTCGAGGGCCGGATTGACCGACACGTACCGCAGATCGGTGTCCAGGACGGCCAGCCCGATGGGGGACTGCGCGATCATCCGGGTGGACAGCGCCACGTCCCGCTCCAGCTGCCTCACGGTCGACCGGTCGGCGCACAGCCCCAGCGCATAGACGTCGCCGTGGTCGTCCAGCAGGCGCATGTTGCGGAACTCCACCAGGCGCGTGCTGCCGTCCTTGCGCCGAATGGGGAAGGCCCCGGCCCAGCTCTGACCGGTGACCATGACATCGGCGAAGAGTTTGACCACCAGGTCGAGATGCTGCTCGTGCACCATGATCCGGGCGGCGTACTGGCCGAGGGCCTCCTGCGCCGGATAGCCGAACAGCTCCTCGGCCTGCGGGCTCCACAGCACGACGTGTCCCTCGGCATCCAGGACCACCGAAGCCACGCCCAGTACGTCGAGCAGCCCACTTGGCTGCACCGACCCCTCGCCCTCGGCCACCGGAAACCCAGGTGCACTCATTCCACGCACCGCCTTCGCCCGTTCGCGCGGCACGCCGACCCCCGTGCCGACTCCCCATGTTCTACCGCGCTCAACCGTCCCTGTGACGACCCCGTCGCCTACCTCCACCATCCCTCAACACGCCGGGGGCCGTCCCCCGGAGCGTGACGACAGTACCCGGTACGGACCGTCACCGAACCGACAGCCCCCGTTACCGAATTGGTCTGTACATGACTACGCCATCGGGCCAGACTGTCCGCCGAGCACCCGCCCCCCATCGAGGAGCCCCCATGCCCCTGCGTGCCCGGCAACGTTGTCACGCGGCCCTGACCGCGGCCCTCGCCCTCGCGGCCGCCGCAGTCCTGTCCGCCGCTCCGTCCGCATCGGCGGCCGACACCTGGACGGAAGTGGGCTCGGACCGCGCCGATCCGCTGACCGAGAGCCAGGGCCTGACCTCCGTCGAGGTCCCGGCGAACAGCCCCAACCGCTACACCGGCATCGGGACGATCCCCGCCGGCGTCTCCAGCCGCGGCTGGAACCACGTCGGCGACCCCGACGCCTCCTACGACGGCTACTACGTCGAGCCCTACCAGGCCGACTCGGGCAACGCGAAGATGTTCCGCGTGCAGGCGCCGGGCGGGGCCTGGTCGGAGTACGTGCACACGCTCAGCTCCGGCGAGGCACTCAACAACTCCTGGGTCGCGATCTCCCCCGACGGACAGTGGATGCTGGCCGGCGAGTACGGCACCATGAGCCGCTTCCTGGTGTTCCCGACCCCGGGGGCCAACGCGAGCACCTCGCCCTCGGCCAACCTCCCGCAGGCCTCCACCGTCAATCTCGACCACGCCGTCCGCGACGTGCAGGGCTGCGACTTCTCCGGCCCGACGACGCTGCTGTGCTCCTCCGACGACCCGGCCGGCACGCTCTTCGGCATCACCAAGCCGCTCCTCCAGGTCGACCTGTCCGCCCGGCCGAACGGCACGTCGGACGTCTTGGGCCATGTAACCGCCCTGCGGCAGCTTCCACTGCGCAGCTCCTGCTCGGGCACCTTCGAGGTCGAGGGCATCGACTACGACCGCCGGGACGGCACCCTGCGCGTGATCGTCGTGTCGCCGGGCTTCTGCGTCCTGACGGACAGCAAGACGTACCGCTTCAAGCGGGGCTGAGCCTCTCGCTGGTCCGGTGCGGCCAGTGGTGCTTTTCTGGGGGTGTGGCGCGGTTCGCGGGGAACTCGCGGTATCGCGCCACAGCCACGAGAGGAGCGGTCACGATGGATCGTCAGCGCTCGCACGAGGAGCCGGTCTCCCTCGAGATCAGCGGATGCAGCAAGGAGGACGCCCGGATCGTGTTCGACGCGCTGTGCGCGTGCTTCGAGTCCGATCGGGGCCCGGACGAGGTGCCGGAGCAGCTCCATGAGACCCGGCCGATGGTGTGGCTCGGCACGTTCGAGGTCACCGACGCGCATGAGTGCCCGGCACCGGGACGGCTGTCGTCCTCCGTCGAGATCGACGCGCAGGGTGGGTACTGGGCGATCGAGCGACTGCGCAGCACGTTGGATCCCCTGTTCACGGTGCGTGATCTTTCCTCGGCGTCGGGGGATCAGGAGCGGGAGTTGCACGTCATTCTCGAGAGTCGGTGAGGTTTTTGTCTGCGGCGCCGTTGTGGCTGTTCGCGCCGCTCCCTGCGCCCCTTCGGGGCGCCAGAAGGCGCAGCACAGCCTGCCGGTAGACGGTGTGGATTGTGGGCAGGTCCGCCAGGCAGGCTTGCTCATCCACGCCGTGCAAGCCCTCGTACCGAACGCCGAAGCCTGCCGTGGCCGGGATGCCCTCGGCTGCCAGTAGGTTGCCGATGTTCGAGGGGCCTGCGGTCTTCGCGCGGACCGTGAGGCCCTCGGTGGTGGCGGCGGCCAGTAGTGCGGCAGCGGGTTGCTGGTCCTCGGCCAGGCGGTACGGCGGCCAGGAGGCCACCTGGGTGATCACGGTCGGAGGCGGGCCGGGCAGCCGCCGGTCCAGCTCCGCCGCCGCTGTGTGGACCAAGTGCTCCGCCGCGCGGGCGTCGAAGGTCGGGGTGGTGCGGATGTCGACGCCCAGCTCGCACAGGCCGGGGACCACGGAGAAGCCTTCGCCGCCATGGCAGGAGGTCACCGTCAGTTTCGGCGGCAGTGGGAACTCGCCCTCGGCGCCCGGAATTTCGGCCTCCTCCAGCAGTTGCACCAGCCGCGCCGCCCGGGAGACGGCGCCGGGCGCCGTGCGCCTCGATCCGGAGTGCCCCGACTCCGCGTGCACCGCGATCGTGGCCCGCCACAGCCCCCGCCCGCCGACCACCACCTCGTCCGGGCCGGGATACCCGATCATCACCCCTGCCGGGCGCACCGCGGCAGCGTCCGCGAGATAGGCCCGGGCCCCGCCGAACCCGCCGGTGTGCTCGTCGGCGTCCAGCAGCACCGCGAGCCCGCCGCTCAGCTCCTCCGCCCGGGTGCGCAGCTCTGCCGCGATCCGGCAGAACATGGCCGCCGCCAGCTTGGAATCGGCCGCCCCGCGCCCCCGCAGCCACCCGTCCACGACGTCCCCGCAGTCCGGCGGGAACGACCAGGCACCCTCGTCGCCGTAGGGGGCGGTGTCCACGCAGGCGTCCAGCGCCCACCACGGCCCCGGCCGGGCACCCGCCACCTCCACCAGCAGGGCGACCGGCCGGCCCTCGTCGTCGTAGAGGCTGCGACACGGCAGGTCGTGGGCGCCGAGCCAGTCCTGGAGGACGGCGAGGACGGGGCCGTGGTCGTCGATCCCGGCCCGGCTCGGGCGGCGGACCAGTGCCTGCGCCAGCTCGACCACCTCGATGTCTTCGGGGCTCATGAGGCCACTGTGCCCTTGGGTGGTCCGCGTCACCCCTCCCGGCTTATGCAACTAGTTGCAAAAGGTGTCCGGGGTCCTCTACAACAGAGGCATCACACCGCGTATGGAGGGCCCGATGAGCCGTTACCCGCATCTGCTGAACCCGCTCGACCTGGGCTTCACCACGCTGCCCAACCGTGTCCTCATGGGCTCCATGCACGTCGGCCTGGAGGAGGCCGAGCGCGGCTTCGAGCGCATGGCGGAGTTCTACGCCGCCCGGGCGCGCGGGGGAGTGGGTCTCATCGTCACCGGCGGCATCGCCCCGAACGACGAGGGGCGCCCGTACGAGGGCGGCGCCAAGCTCACCACCGACGCGGAGGCCGAGCAGCACCGCCAGATCACCGAGGCCGTGCATCGCGAGGGCGGCCGGATCGCCATGCAGATCCTGCACTTCGGTCGGTACGCCTACCACCAGGACCTGGTCGCCCCGAGCCCCCTCCAGGCGCCGATCAGCCCCTTCCCGCCCCGTGAACTCACCGACGCTGACGTCGAGCGGACCATGGACGACTACGCCCGCGCCGCCCGCCTCGCCAGGCAGGCGGGCTATGACGGTGTCGAGATCATGGGCTCCGAGGGCTACCTCATCAACGAGTTCATCGCCGCCCAGACCAACCGGCGCACCGACCGCTGGGGCGGCTCGTACGAGAACCGCATGCGCTTCCCCGTCGAGATCGTGCGGCGGGTGCGCGAGGCGGTCGGCGAGGACTTCATCATCGTCTACCGGCTGTCCATGCTGGACCTGGTCCCCGGCGGCTCCACCCTCGACGAGGTGATCACCCTCGCCAAGGCCGTCGAGGCGGCCGGCGCGACGATCATCAACACCGGCATCGGCTGGCACGAGGCCCGCATCCCCACCATCGCCACCTCCGTGCCGCGCGGCGCCTACACCTGGGTCACCAAGAAGCTCATGGGTGAGGTGTCCGTCCCGCTCGTGACCACCAACCGCATCAACACCCCGGAACTGGCCGAGGAGTTGCTCGCCGAGGGGTACGCGGACATGGTCTCCATGGCCCGTCCGATGCTCGCCGACCCCGACTTCGTCAACAAGGCCGCCGAGGGCAGGCCGGAGGCCATCAACACCTGCATCGGCTGCAACCAGGCATGCCTCGACCACACCTTCAGCCTCAAGATCACCTCCTGCCTGGTCAACCCGCGCGCCTGCCACGAGACCGAACTGGTCCTCGCGCCCACCCGGCTCAAGAAGCGCGTCGCCGTCGTGGGTGCCGGACCGGCCGGGCTCGCCTGCGCGGTGTCGGCGGCCGAGCGCGGCCACGAGGTCACCCTGTACGACGCCGCGAGCGAGGTCGGCGGTCAGCTCAACGTGGCCCGCAAGGTCCCCGGCAAGCAGGAGTTCGACGAGACCCTGCGCTACTTCCGCCACCAGCTCGACGCGCACGGCGTGGACGTACGCCTCAACACGCGTGTGGAAGCAGGTGACTTGGCGGACTACGACGAGGTGGTCGTCGCCACCGGCGTCACCCCGCGCACCCCCGACATCCCGGGAATCGACCACCCCAGCGTCGTCGGCTACCTCGATGTGCTGCGCGGCAACGCGCCCGTCGGTGACCGGGTGGCGATCCTCGGCGCGGGAGGCATCGGCTTCGACGTCGCCGAGTTCCTCACCGACGGCGGGGACAAGGCGAGCGAGGACCCCGAGACGTACTTCCGGCAGTGGGGCGTCGACATGGACTACCGGGCGCCCGGCGGACTCGCCGCCCCCGAGCGGCCCGCCCCGCCGCGCACCGTCCACCTGCTGCAGCGCAAGACCAGCAAGGTCGGCGCGGGCCTGGGCAAGACCACCGGCTGGATCCACCGCGCCGAGCTCAAGCACCGGGGCGTCACCATGGTCCCGGGCGTCCGCTACGACCGCATCGACGACGCCGGGCTGCACGTCACCGTCGGCGAGGAGAGCACGGTCCTGCCGGTCGACACGATCGTGCTGTGCACCGGACAGGAACCGCGCCGCGGCCTGTACGAGGAACTGGTCGCCGCCGGAGTCGGCGCGCACCTGATCGGCGGTGCCGACGTGGCCGCCGAACTGGACGCCAAGCGTGCCATCAAGCAGGGCACGGAGCTGGCGGCGGCCCTCTAGGGGGCCCTGCGGCCATCCCTAGGATGACTCCATGTCACTCCCGCACGCGATCCTCACCGCCCTGCTCGAAAAGCCGTCCTCGGGGCTGGAGCTGACCCGCCGGTTCGACAAGTCCATCGGCTACTTCTGGTCGGCGACGCATCAGCAGATCTATCGCGAGCTGGGAAGGCTGGAGGCCGAGGGACACATCCGGGCGCTGCCGACCGAGCAGCCGGCCCGCGGGCAGAAGAAGAGCTACGAGGTCCTGCCCGCGGGCCGCGCCGAACTGGCCCGCTGGACCGCGGCGTCCCAGGACCCCAAACCGCACCGCGATGTGATGCTGCTGCGGTTGCGCGCGGCGGCCGTGGTGGGCACCGCAGGCCTGGAGGCCGATCTGCGCCGCCATCTCGACCTGCACCGGCTGCAGCTGGCCGAGTACCAGGAGATCGAGCAGCGCGACTTCCCGCCCGGCAAGGACGCCCCCCAGGACCGGCTGCGGCACCTGGTGCTGCGCGCCGGCATCGACCTGGAGACCTTCTGGACGCAGTGGCTCACGCACGCCCTGGAGGAACTCGCCGAACTGCCCGGTGCCGAACCGGCGTGAACTCCACGGCTCGTGGGCCCGCCGCCTTCAGAGCCGGTTCGGCCGGGCACGCCGGCGCAGGTACCAGCCCGTGGCGATGACGCCCGTGCCCACCAGAGCGGCGCCCACCCCGACCGTCAGCGGGCCGTAGTCCTGGACGGCGCCGCCGACACCGCCCCTGACGCCGAGCGAGGGCGAGGGCCTGGTGGTGGCCGAGATGGTGGCGGTGGGAGTGGCGGTGGGCTTCGCGGTGGGAGTGGAGGTGGCAGAGGAGACGACGACGGTCTGGGTGCCCGCAGTGCTGCCGTTCGAGCAGACCACCGTCACGGTGTACGTGCCGGGGCTCACGTTCGACCAGGCCGCCGACTGCAGGGCGGCGGTGCCCGTCAGCGTCATCTGACGGGCAGGCTGGGTGCTGCTGAGCAGCGTGGCGGTGCCGAACCCGCCGCTGCCGCGCGAAGAGCACGCGCTCGTGGTCACCGACACGGTGGACCCGCTGGTACTCACGGAGATCCCCGTCCCCTGCGCCGCGGCCGGCACGGCGGCCAGGGCGAGTGGGAGCGCGGCGGCGGCCACCGCGGTCAGTGCGGAGCGGACGACTGGCTGAAAGTTGCGCATTGGACTGCCCTCCGACGGCACGGTTGGCGGTACATCCCTTGCGCCGCCGAAGGTCGGGAATCGCCCGTGCCGCCTCAGGGGCAGCCAACGTCCCCGCGGCCCGGCCCGCATGCGGACCGCCTCCGGGCAGGTGACGGATTCCTCCGTCCGGCCCATGCCGCCGGGCCGTCACCGCCGTCAGCCGCCGGTCGCCCCGGTGGTCACCGTCCGCTCCGCCGAGAAGCCGCCCCAGGTGCCGTCAGGCAGTCTGGCCCGGATCCGCACGCGGTGGCGCACGCCGGCATCCCGGCCGGCGTAGAAGGAGTACGACGCCCGGTCGCGCGGCGCGTCCCCGCCGTAGACCAGGGAGGTGGCCACCCGGCCGTCGAGGCTGATCTGGTACTCCGTCACCACGCCGTCGGTGCGCGGAGGGATCCAGCGCAGGTCGAGGTAGTACGCCCCGTCGGCGCGGTGGCTCGTCGCCCGGAAGGCCGCGGGTGCCGTGCCGCGCCCGTCGTCGGAGCCCGGCGTGGTGAGGCGGACGGTGGCGCCGGGAGGCGAGAGATTGTCGGCCGCGTCGCGGGCGCGGACGGTGAAGGCGTAGCGGGTGCCCGGCCGCAGCCCGGTGACCACGGTCGCCGTCTGTGCCCCGCCCACAGTGTGGATCTTGGCGGTGCCCTGGTAGACGTCGTAGGACACCACGGCCCGGTCGTCCCTCGACGCGGACCAGGACAGCTCGACGGCCCTGCTGCCGACCGCCCGGCCGTGCACCTTTCCCGGGCGGGTCGGGGCCGTGTCGTCCGTCACCACGGCCGCCCAAGTCGACGCCCGTACCTGGCGGCCGGGCGGCCCGAGCCGGCCCTCGGTGTCGCGGGCCCGCACGGTGAAGACGTACGAGGTGGACGGCCTGAGCCTGGTGACGTCCACCATGTGCTGGGAACCGGGCACTTCCTCGACCTTGGTGGTGCCGCGATACACCTCGTAGGCGCTGACACGGGGATTCGCGGACACCGCGTTCCACATCACGTGGACGCTGGTCGAACTGCCTGCCGCCGCGGTCACTCCGGTGGGGGCCGCCGGCAGTCCACTCTCGCCGTCCCCGGCGCCGTTCCGGCCGCAGGATCCGACCAGGGCCAGCGCGGCACAGAGTACGAGGGACCGGTGCACGAGCACGGTGTCGCGACGCACGGCTCCGCCTCCCCGGACGACCCGGCAGCATTGGTCCGGACCAATATGGCGCGGCTGGCGTGATCACATCAAGGGGCAGGGAAGGCCGCGGGACGACAGCATGGCTGACGGCGTCGCGGACCGCCCGCCGGCGTTACGTATGCTGAAGCTCCTCACGGCTGAACTCTTCCTGAGGGCTGGTGAGTTCATGCCGGTGGCGCGGGCCGCTGTCGTCGCTGTTCCCGCGCCGGACGCGGGTGGCCGGGCCGCCGGAGCCGACACGGGCTCGGGCGTCCGGCCCCCTGCCCGACGTCCTGTGACACGCCACGCCGTGGCCCGCCTGGAGCCGTGCGGCCTCCCGTCCGCCTACGGTGGCCCCATGATCGCTACGGCGCCGGACCGGGCTGAATGCCCGTCAGTGCCCCCTAGGGAAAGGGCTTCTCGTGGTGCGTGTCCAGTCGCTGACCCTGGCCGTGGCCGGCGCCGCTTTACTCGTCCCGCCGGCGCTGTCCGACGCCGCGGCCCGCGGCCGGGCGGAACCGGTGGCCTGGCGCGAGGGCGATGTCCGTGCCGCGGATCTGCTGGCCAAGGTGCGTGACTGCACCCAGATCTCCCACGGCCGCTTCCGCAGCGACGCCGGCAGACCGGCATCGATCGCGGTGTGCGGCACCCGGCGGGCCGTCTTCTGGAAGGCCGACATGGACATCGACTGCGACGGAGAGCCCGGCCCGCGCTGTAACCGCAGCTCCGATCCCTCGTTTTCGCAGGCCACCGCCTATCAGCAGTCCGACGGGCGCTATCTGAGCGCCGAACGCCTCCCGTACATCGTCGTGCCGGCCGCGAGCCGCATCTGGGACCCCCTCGACGACGGCGTCCGCGGCGGATCCGTCGCCGCCGTCGTCTACCGGGGCCGTGTGCAGTACGCGGTCGTGGGCGACATCGGTCCGGAAGGCATCATCGGCGAGGCGTCCTACGCCACCGCCAAGAGCCTCGGCATCCGCCCGGGCCCGAACGGCGGCGGCGCGCCCTCCGGCGTCACCTACATCGTCTTCAAGTACTCGCAGGTCAAACCGATCGAAAGCCATGCCGCGGCCGTCGCTGTGGGGCGGCGGCTGGCGCAGCAGTTCGTAGACGGCGGATAGGCGCCCGGAATCGTCGGACGGCCGCCCACCCGTTGTCGACCGGCAGGATCACACCATTGACGTTGCCCGCCGCGTCCGAGGCGAGGAACACGATCGCGGCGGCCTGCTCCTCCGGCTGGGACACGCGCCCCACTCGGTGGCTTCAGACCTTCCGGTAGGTGTACGCCTCAGCCGCTGCCGCCTCCACCGCCGCGAGGTCGGCGCCCGTGGCCGCGGTGACCACTGCGGCCACCGCACCCTCCACGAACGGGGCGTCCACCAGACGTGTGCGGTCGGGGAGTTCGTCTCCCTCGGCGAGCAGCGCCTTCACCGTGAGCACGGCGCTGCCGAGGTCGGTGAGCACGGCGACCCCGGCACCCCGGTCCACGGAGGCGGCCGCCGCGGCGATCAGCTCCGCGCTCGTGCCGAGCCCGCCGCCCTCGGTGCCGCCCGCCGCGGCGACCGGCACCGAGACGCCGCCGCCCGCGAGCCCCTTCGCCAACTCGGCCACGGAGACGGCCACTTCGAAGCTGTGCGACACCAGGACGATCCCGACCTGTTTCCCGTCACTCACCGTCGGCCTCCGCGAGAGCGGCCACGAGCAGCGCCGACGAGGTGGCGCCGGGATCCTGGTGCCCGATGCTGCGCTCCCCGAGATAGCTGGCCCTGCCCTTGCGGGCCTGCAACGGCGTGGTCGCGAGGGCGCCCTCTTCGGCGGCGGTGCGGGCCGCGGCGAAGCCGCCCTCGTCGAGTGCGTCCACGGCCGGCACCAGCGCGTCGATCATCGTCTTGTCGCCCGGTGCGGCCCCGCCGAGCGTCATGACGGCCTCCACCCCGGCCCGCAGCGCCTCGGCGAACTGCGCCTCGCTGACCTCACCGGCGTCCCCGAGCGCCTTGCCCGTACGGCGCAGCAGGGTGCCGTAGAGGGGTCCCGACGCGCCGCCGACGGTCGAGATCAGCTGCCGCCCGGCCAGCGTCAGGACCGCACCGGGCGTGTCCGGCGCCTCCTTCTCCAGCGTCGCGGCCACGGCCCGGAACCCGCGCTGCAGATTGCTGCCGTGGTCGGCGTCCCCGATGGGGGAGTCGAGGGCGGTGAGCCGTTCCGCCTCGCGGTCGACGGAGGCGGCGGTCGCCGTCATCCAACGGCGGAAGAATTCGGCGTCGAGCACTGGATCTCCTTGCGTGGTAGGTACGTTGACACCTCGGCCCGGAGGTCTACATGCCCCAGCGCAGCCCGGGCGTCTTCACCGGCGCGTCCCACAGCCGCAGCAGCTCCTCGTCGACCTGGCACAGGGTGACCGAGGCACCGGCCATGTCGAGCGAGGTGACGTAGTTGCCCACCAGCGTCCGGGCGACCGCGACCCCGCGCTCGGTGAGCACCCGCTGCACCTCGGCGTTGAACCCGTACAGCTCAAGCAGCGGCGTCCCACCCATGCCGTTGACCAGGACGAGCACCGGATTGCGCGGGGGCATGTCCTCCAGGATCGCGTTCACCGCGAACTCGGCGATCTCACCCGAGGTCATCATCGCCCGCCGCTCCCGGCCGGGCTCGCCGTGGATGCCGATGCCCAACTCCAGCTCGCCCGAGGGCAGATCGAAGGTGGGGCTGCCCTTGGCGGGCGTGGTGCAGGCACTGAGCGCGACGCCGAAGCTGCGGGAGTTCTCGTTGACCTGCCGTCCGATCGCCTCCACCCGCTCCAGCGGCTGCCCCTCGTCCGCCGCGGCGCCCGCGATCTTCTCCACGAACAGCGTGCCGCCGACGCCGCGCCGCCCGGCCGTGTAGAGGCTGTCGGTGACGGCCACGTCATCGTTGACCAACACCTTGGCGACCTGGATGCCCTCGTCCTCGGCGAGCTCGGCCGCCATGTCGAAGTTCAGCACGTCGCCGGTGTAGTTCTTCACGATGAACAGCACGCCCGCCCCGCTGTCCACGGCCGCCGCGGCGCGCGCCATCTGATCGGGCACCGGCGAGGTGAACACCTCACCCGGACAGGCCGCCGACAGCATGCCGGGGCCCACGAATCCACCGTGCAGCGGCTCGTGCCCCGAGCCACCCCCGGAGATCAGGGCGACCTTCCCGGCGACCGGGGCGTCCCGCCGTACGATCACCCGGTTCTCCACGTCGACGGTCAGCTCGGGATGGGCGGCCGCCATGCCCCGCAGGGCGTCCGCGACCACGGTCTCCGGCACATTGATCAACATCTTCATGGGTTCCTCCTGGTCGGACACGCGTGCGGACCTGATCCCGTACCGGGCGCCGGTCCCTCGCCGCGGTCCCGGGCAGGTCGTCGGTTCCGCTAGGCGAACAGATCGGCAGCCACTCTCGGCAGTATCCGTGCTCGGGCGGCGCAGGTCACGTGTCCGGCGCGTCCCGACGCGCTTCCTCGGCGCGCCGGGACGGGCTGACCACCGGCACGGCCGGTGGTCAGCCCGTCTTGTGCCCCCACCGCGGGCCGACCAGGTCCCACTCCCTGCCCCACTCGTCGATGCGCCGCCGGTACAACCAGTAGCGGGCGGCGCCTGTGACTCCGAACGCGATGCCGGTGACGGCGAGCGCCGATGCGGCTCCCAGGAGGCCCGCCTCGACTGCCGCATCGGTGGGGCTCGGCGGTCGGGTGGTGAGGTTGCCCTGGGTGTCGGTCCAGAGCACGGTCGTGGATCCGGCCTTGAGTCCGCCGTTCACCAGTGTCCGGCCGGTGCGGGCGGAGCCGTCTCTTCCGGTCCAGCGGACCTGTGCAAACGCCCGGTAGCTCGTCGCCTCCGCGGGTGGCGTGTCCGTGAGGAGCACGGCCGTTACGGGGGTGCGCTGGGCGCGCTGCTGCATGAAGGCGTCGTCGGCGGCCCGGGCCGTCAGCACGCCGGCGAGGGTTCCGCCCACGGCCACGAGCGTCCAGAGGACCAGCACGAGCCAGGCCTCGAGCACGTCGTCGCGCCGGCGCAGCGGGTTGGCCCGCCACCGCCACAGCCACCTCTTGGTTCGCCTGCACGTAAGCATCGGCTCGCACCTCTTCGTCGTCACTTCGAGCAAGGTGACAGCCGGGTGAGTGTCGTGGCATGGGCCGGGCAGAGGGAGTCGTGGGGCCGACCGGGACCGAGTCTGCGGCGGCGCAGGGCCCTTCAGCCCTGTCACCGCCCGTGGATGGAGCGATCCATCCCCACCGCCGTCTTCATCGGTGGCCTGACGGGCCACCTGCCAGGGACCATCGGCCCCTCACCCGCAGGTCGCCGGGCGCTCACCCTCGTAGGACAACCACCTGTTCCGAAACCCGAGCGGGAGGAGGACACCATGCCATCCGGGCCTCTCGACGCCGCGACCCTGGAAGCCTGTGTGGCGGCCGCCGTGGCCGCGCCCTCGTTCTTCAACACGCAGCCCTGGCGCTTCCGGCTGGACCCCGACACCGTCGCCTTCGAGGTGCGCGCGGACCCGCAGCGCAGCCTGCGTCGCGCCGATCCGGCCGGCCGTGCGCTGCATCTGTCGGTGGGTGCCTCCGTCTTCAACCTCCGCGTCGCGGTCTCCCACTTCGGCTGGTCGCCCGTCGTGCGGCTGCTGCCCCGGCCCGACGACCCCGGCCTGCTTGCCGTCGTCCGGCCCACCGGATCGACCGGTCGATACGGCACGGAACACCGTGGCGACCTCTACCCGGCGATCTGGCGCAGGCACAGCAGCCGCTTCCCGTTCTCCGCCAGGCCCGTGCCGCCGCAGGCGCGCGCCGAACTCGCCGAGGCCGCCCATGCGGAAGGCGCCTCGCTGGTCTTTCCCGAGGCCGCCGAGACAATTCGGCTGCTGCGGGTGACCGCGGAGGCCGAGCATCGAAACCACGCCGATGCAGACCGCGGCAGGGAGAGCCGCCGCTGGGTGCACCGGGACCCGGACAGCCCGTTCGACTTCGGCCTTCCGCACACCGCACTCGGTCCGCAGGACGCCCGCGAACGCATCCCCATGCGGGACTTCACCGCCGCACGCCACCCGGGGCGGTTGCCCGCCCAGGACTTCGAGACCGCGCCGGCCATCGCCCTGCTCAGGACCGAGCACGACCGTCGTACGGACTGGCTGCGGGCGGGAGAGGCACTTGAACACGTCCTGCTCGTGGCCACCGCCCTGGGGCTGCGTGCGTCGCTGCTGCACCAGCCGATGGAATGGCCCGACCTGCGCCGCAGCCTGGGCCCTGACCCCCACCACACCGGTCACGCCCAGATGCTGATCCGGCTCGGCTACGGACCGGAAGGCCCGGCCGGCCCGCGTCGGGCCCCGCATGCGGCGCTGGACGAGCACCTGCCGGACCGTTAGCCGCATCCCGCCCACGGGCCGCCGCGGTCAGCCCGCCTCGGCCCCGGCACGGCGCGCGAAGGCCAGTCGGCCCAGGGCTCGCCAGTCCGTCGGCGGATTCGCCCGGGGCACCCCCGGCCGGCCGCTGGGCACCCGTACGCGCAGCGAACCCGGTGCGATGCGGCAGATGACGGGGGTGGGCAGCAGGAGGGCCTCGCCGTCGACGGCGACCGCGATCTCCGGGACATCGGCGTCGACGACCACCTCGTCCGCGGTCAGCGCGGTGAGTCCGCGGGAGTGCGGGCCGCGCAGCAGGTCGACCGCCTGGGCCACGTTGTCGACGTTGACACCCAGGACGCCGAGCGCGCCGGAATCCAGCTGCGTGCGGCGACCGAGGCCGACGGCATCCCCCACCTGGTAGGGGTTGTTGCTGACCAGCACCGCCTGCGGTGCGTCCATGAGCACATGGGCGGCGCGGACGGTCAGGCGTGGGCCGGACTCGTGAGTCAGCAGCTCCGGGAGCTGCTGGAGGATGGTGCCCACCTTGTCGTCACGGTAGGCGGCGCTCTGAACGACCTGCGCGTACACACCGAAGGAGGCGTTGTTGACGAAGACGCGGTCGGAGACGAAGCCGAGGTCGATGCGGAGTTCCACGCCGTCGGTGAGAGCGTCCAGACACCTCGAGGGGTCGTCACGATCCAGGCCGAGATCCAGCGCGAAGTGGTTGCGGGTGCCCGCCGAGATCACCATGAACGGCAGGTCGTGCTGTGCCGCCACCCCGGCGACCAGCGCCTGGGTGCCGTCCCCTCCGGCGACTCCCAGCAGATCCGCTCCCTCGGCCACGGCGCGGCGGGCCAGTTCGGCGACGTCCTGCGGGTGAGCGGGGTCGAGTACGGCGACCTCGGCGCCCAGCGCCCGGGCCCTCTCCGCGAGGTGGAACCTGCCGACCTTTCCACCGCCGGAGCGGGGGTTCATGACGAGAAACGGCGATTTCGGCGGCGGAGTTCGCTGCTGTGGTGGCCCAGCGGGACGCGCCTCCGCGCCGAGGGCGGCTCGCCCCGTCACCCTCGCCACGGCCCCCAGTGCGAGGGCCGACAATGCGGCCCACAGCAGGTGCACGGTGGCGTAGTACAGCAGCACAGCGAGCGGCACCACCGAGGCCAAGGCGGAGGAAAGGGCCCGGAGCAGGCCGTGATGGGTGAGCGCCCACCACACGGCGGCCGCCGTCGCTGCGAGGCCCGCCAGACCGACGAGCAGCAGGGCAACGCTCCTGACCCCGGCGGCTACCAGCAGCAGCGCGATCGCGGCGGTCGCGACCAGCAGCGCCAGACGAGCCGTCCACCTCTGAGCCGTCCCAGGGCGACGATCGCTCGGTTCGGCCGACCGGGCGGGAGTCTCGGCACTGCGCACACGGGCATCACAGCGCCCGCGCCCGGCCGGCACATCACCTGCCAGGGGTGATCCCGCGCGAGCGGCGAACCACGACGATGCCAGAAAGGAGGAACGGTCATGGTCACGATGAACGAGAGTCCTTCGGCTGCGTCCGAGCGCGCGGCGCTGGGGAGGGCAGCGAGGGTCTCCCTGCCGCGCTCCGCCCATGCCGCCTTCGAACCGGACACCAAACGGCCGGATCCCGTCGACATCATCGAGCGGCAGTCCGCCACCCGAGTCCCGGAACTCGTCCCGATCCGGTACGGCAGGATGCTCGAATCGGCGTTCCGCTTCTACCGCGGCGCGGCGGCGATCATGGCCTCCGATCTGGGCGCGTCACCGCACACCGGGCTCATGGCCCAACTGTGCGGTGACGCCCACCTGCTGAACTTCCGGCTGCTCGCCTCCGCCGAGCGGCATCTGGTCTTCGACATCAACGACTTCGACGAGACCCTGCCGGGCCCCTTCGAATGGGATGTCAAACGGCTCGCCGTGAGCCTGGTGATCGCCGGCCGCGCCAACTCGTTCGCGGCCGAGGACTGTGCCACGGTCGTGCGTGAGAGCGTCCGGGCCTACCGCGAGCGGATGCGGGAGTTCGCGGGGATGCGCACCCTCGACATCTGGTACGCCCGCGACGACGCCGCCCAGGTGGAGGCGATCCTGTCCGAGCGGCTGAGCCGCAGCGAGCGCCGACGGATCGACACCGCATCGGCCAAGGCCCGTACCCGGACCAGCCTGCAGGCCGCCGGGAAACTGACCCGGCTGGTCGACGGCGCACCCCGGATCATCTCCGACCCCCCGCTGATCACACCGCTCGACGAACTGCAGCCCGGCACCGAAGGCGACGGGCTGCAAGGGACCCTGCGCGCCCTGGTCGCGGACTACGCACGCACCCTGTCGTCGGAGCGGCGGCACCTCCTGAGCCGGTTCCACGTGGTCGACATGGCCCGCAAAGTGGTCGGCGTCGGCAGCGTCGGCACCCGCTGCTGGATCATTCTGCTGCTGGGCCGGGACGACGACGATCCGCTGCTGCTGCAGGCCAAGGAGGCAGGCAACTCGGTCCTCGCTCCCTACAGCGGCGCGAGCTTGTACGAGAACCAGGGCGAGCGGGTGGTGGCCGGGCAGCGGCTGATGCAGGCCGCCAGTGACATCTTCCTCGGCTGGAAGCACATGACGGGCATCGACGGCGGCGAACGTGACTTCTATGTACGGCAGTTGCGGGACTGGAAGGGCATCGCGCGGCCCGAGACCATGGGTCCGGCGACCCTGGCGCTCTTCGGCCGTCTGTGCGGCGCCTCGCTTGCGCGCGCCCATGCCCGATCCGGCGATCCGATCGCCATCGGCGCCTATCTCGGTGGCGGTGACAGCTTCGACCGGGCGCTGGCTCGGTTCGCGCAGGTCTACGCCGACCAGAACGAGCGCGATCACCGGGCGCTGGCCGATGCCGTGGCCGCCGGACACGTGAGCGCGAGGACCGACCTCACCGAGTAGGACCGGGCCCGGCGGGGAGCGCCGGGCTCTGCGACGGTACGGCGCCCTCGCGCAGTTCACGCTCGGCAGCCGTGCCCGCGCGCCGGAACCAGGCGCCGTACCGCCCGGCGAGCCAAAAGGCCGACACACCGTGCAGCAGGATGCTGAGCGCAACGGTCGCGGCGACCACCCGGCCCATCGCTACCGTCCCCGGCACATGCTCCTCCACCACGAGCAGGGCCAGCACGACCGAGGCGAGACCGCGCGGCCCGAACCATCCGATGTACGCGACCGTCGGCGCACGCAGCCCGCTGCCGAGCAACGAGAGCGCCACGGGGAGCATTCTCACGACGGTCAGGCTGAGCACGGCATAGAGCACGATCCTCCAGGTCAGGTGCTGCAGCGTAGGTCCCAGCAGCACTGCGCCGAAGAGCATCAGGCTGACCGACGCCAGCAGGCCCCCCAGCTCCTCGGCGAACTCGGACGTGTCGTCCCCGCTCTCCGGCTCCGTGGCGGTGCCCGTGCCGGTGCCCGTGGCGTTGGGGAAGCGCCTCAGGGCGTAGCCGAATGCGAACCCGGCGACCCAGGCGGCGATGAAGCCACTGCCGTCGGTGATCACAGCCAGTTCGTAGGAGACCGCGGCGACGGCGAGAACCATGATCTGGGCCCACTCCCGGACAACCCAGCCGCGGGTCCGGGCCGCCCGCAGCAGCCACCCGCCGCAGCCGCCGATCAGCAGGCCCAGGGCGCTGCTGAGCAGCAGGGCCCGCCAGAAGGTGCCCGCCACGCTTTCGTGCGCGTAGGACGTGCCGGGGATGGCCGCGAGGAAGACGACGAAGAACGGCAGCACCATCCCGTCGTTGAGGCCGCTCTCCACATTGAGACCCTCGCGAACGAGCGCCGGCACCCGGGGGTCGGACATGGCGCTCTTGCCCAGAGCTGCGTCGGTGGGTGCGAGGATCGCGCCCACCAGGGCCAGCTCCCATGCGGTCAGCCCCGGCAACAGCGGCCAGGCCAGCAACCAGCCCGCCGCGATGCTCAGCGGCAGCCCGATGCCCAGCAGCCGGTCGGGCAGGAAGCCGCCCGTGGCCAGGTCGCGTCGCCGGACGGTCATGGCGTCCGTGAACAGCACCAGGGTCAGGGCCGCTTCCAGCAGGGCCGTCAGGGCCACGGAGTCGTGTGCGATGCCGACGATGTCGAGGACGGCGGGACCGACGAGGATGCCGCATCCGGTGAACACGATCGCCGAGGAGACAGGCGTGGTCGACAGCCGACGCGAGCCGAGGGCGTAGGTGGCGGTGACGCCCGCCACCGCCACCACGGTCCAGGCGCCGCTGCTCATCGCGCCCTCCTCGCTCCGGCTGCCGTGGCGCACCCACGCGCCAGTCGCGCATGAAGGCGCCGGCGGCCTCCTTTTCCGGATCGGCGAGGGGCCGGGCACTGACGTCGACCAGCACACGGCGGAGGGTGCCGCCCGGGAAGTGGAAGGGCGGATCGTAGTCGGCGAAGACGGCCTGGCCGCTCTCGCGGCCCACGCACAGGCCCTCGCCGTCGTAGGCGAACATGCCGGGCGGGGTCCCGATCCGGATCGCCCCCACCTCGCGGTCGTCGACGTGCAGGGCCAGGGTTGCGACCGTGAGGCCGTTGTCCTTGGGGTCGTCGGCGCGGAAGGCGGCCGACAGGATGTGGTCGCCGACGGGCACCCGGCCGGATGCGGCGCCCTTCTGCTCCATCCGGCCCAGCCACCTGTGGACGTAGTGCTGCCGTGCGTCGAGGAGATACAGGCTGTGCCCGCCGAACCGGCCGCCCCGCGCGAACAGCACGCCGCGGGCCTCCGGGCCGTCGAGGCGGACGTCGGCGGCGAGGGTGCAGGACCAGCCGCGGATGTTGACCGCCACCGACTCGGGCACGTCGGCGCAGTCGGGGTAGTACACGTACTGGCCTCGGGGTTTGGAGAGCTGCGGTCGTGGCGTGCTGAAGATCTCGATCGTCGTGCGGTCGTCGAGCGGCAGCCCGTTGCGGCGTTCGGCCTCGGAGCGGTCCTCCCGCAGGTGGTACAGCTCCCAGGTGTCGTCGCCGAAGCCGCTCCAGCCGGACGGTGCCGGCGGATGCAGCGCCGAGGCGTGCCGGCCGCCGTGCCAGATGCCGCGGGTGCCCGGCATGACGTAGAACCGCGGGTCCCTGGGGTCGGGTGCCTGGGGGCTCTCCAGGACGCCGCGGGGCTCTGACCAGGCCGCCGCAGAAGTCGAAGGTTCCCAAGCCCGCATCGTCCCAGACGATGTAGAGGAGCTCTGGAGCGCCGGCCGGTGCCTGCGGCTCCCGGTCGGGCACCGAGTCGCGGATGTCCTGCGCGGTCCTGCCCCGGAACTCTGCAGCCACCTCGGCCTCCCCGTGCTGGTGGGAGTGCACTCCCAGCACAGCAGGCAGGAGACCGGCGCGACCTCACCCTCTCCGGGTGATCACGGCGCGGCGCCCTGGGTGGAAGCTCGGTGGTGAACGGCTGCGCGCCGCAGCCCCCGTGAGGAATGGAGGCCGGCCATGGCCAGCACCGTTACTCCTCGTAGCCATGCGCCCCGCACGATGGCCGCCGCTGCCGGTCTCACCGTGTTCGCCGCGGTGATGCTGATGATCGCCGGTGTCCTCGACATCTTCCGCGGCATCATGGCGATCGCCAACGACAACGTCTTCGTCACCACCCCCAACTACGTCTTCAAGTTCGACCTGACCAGCTGGGGCTGGATCCACCTGGCCCTCGGGGTGGTCGGGGTGGTCGTGAGCCTCGGTCTGTTCACGGCGGCCACCTGGGCCAGGGTCGGGGGAGTGGTCATAGCCTCCCTGCTGATCATCGCCAACTTCCTGTCCCTCCCCTACTACCCGATGTGGTCGCTGACGCTGATCGCGATGTACGGGTTCATCATCTGGGGCCTGTGCGCGGTGCGGCGCGACGACGTGACCGACCAGCGGAAGTGAGGCGCCCTCACCCGGCGCGGGGGATCACCGGACCGGGCTCGACGTCGGAGGCGACACCATGACCTCGACACCCACGCCCGCCGCGCCCGGGTGTACTTCGTGATCGCGGACCGTGGCCGGGCCCACCGTGGCCTCACGTTCGGCGTCGGACCCTCGGTGTCGTCGCAGGCGTCGTCGGGCTCGGCCACCCGGCCGAGTCGGCCGTGGCGCTCGCCCGTCTGCTGGACCCGTGGCTGGTGCTGCTCGGCGCCGCGGAGGTCGCCGTGGCGCCGGTGTTGCGCTCGGCAGTCCGACGCGCCCAGCAGGCTTCGGACACGCCAGCGCGGTGATCGGCACCACCGGCCCGCACTCTCACTCGTACGGGCCTTCCAAAGGGCCCACAGCGCTGTGGTGCACGCCCTGACCGGCGGGCCGCGGCCCTGGATGACATCGTCACCCCGGACGTCGGAACAGCCGTCGACCAGCTGAGACGGCAGTTGCTCGCCGCGGCCTGTCCCCGACCGAGAAGATCCTCGGCGTCGACAAGCAGCTGGTGCTGTTCCACTCCGACTGGCCATCGGCCCGGTCGTCGCGCGCCACTGCAACCTCGACCACCTCCTGCCCCACCCTGCTGCACTTCCAGCGGCTCGGCCTGCGCACGGCGATCGTGATCGCGCTCGGCGCCCACTTGATCGTTCCCGGACGGCTGCCGGTGGCGATCCGCGGCACCTCCGAACGCACCGCGGACTCCGCGGCAACCTGGGCATACGCCTACCGCCGGTGGATCACGCCGGCCGCGTATGAGGCCTCATGAGACTGCGTCGTCTCCACGCCGGATCCGGGGGCCCACCCGCAGGGGGTGATGCAGCGGGGGAGAGGCCCGGCGCACCGTATGAGGCGCCAGGCCCTCACCGGTCGCGCAGCCGTCGTCGCGGCCACCGGCGTGCGGAGGCACCATGGACTACCCCCTGCTCGACGTGTTCCTGACCATGCTCTGGTTCTTCGTGTGGATCATGTGGTTCATGCTGCTGTTCCGCGTGGTCGGAGACGTCTTCCGCGACGACGCACTCAGCGGCTGGGCCAAGGCCGGCTGGACCCTGCTGGTCTGTGCACTGCCGTACCTCGGCGTCCTCGTCTATCTGATCGCCCGCGGGCGCGGGATGGGTGAGCGCGAGATACGCCGGGCCCAGGTCCAGGAACAGGCCTTCCGCTCGTATGTTCAGCAGGCCGCCGCCACGGGCCCGACGGCCGGGGTCACCAAGGCGGACGAACTCGGCAGGCTGGCCGCCCTGCACGACCGGGGCGCCATCACCGACGCCGAGTACGAGCGGGCCAAGACCAGGGTGCTGGCCGGCTGACCACGTAGGCGGATGCGCCGGTGCGGCCACGGCGCGGGTGCCGCGCCGCCACCGAGGCGAGCGCTCGCCACGACGGTCGGAGTGGCCATCACCTCCTCCGTCGCCTCGGCGTTCGACCTGGGTGATCCTGCCGACTGCGGATCGAGCGGCAGCATCGACCAGACGTGCGGCCGACCACGGCGTCACCCGCCACGGGTGACCCCCGACAACCTGGACTGCACGTACTGCTTCTGCCTCTCACAGGAACTGCTCTATGAGGGCAGCAGGTTGCGGATGGCCGACGAACTCCCTGGAGTACGAACGCTCCCACGCCCGCCCGGGACAACGCATCGTCAACACAGCCCGGACCAACGGCACGTTGATCGACGCCGAAGGGGCGCGGTTCTGACGCGACAACGACTTCCTGGTCGGGCTGTTCGTCGACGGGCCGCGCGCGATGCACGACGCCCGGGTCATGCGAGGGCTGGACCACCTGCGTGCGGCAGGCGTGGACTACGCTTCCTCATCGACGTCTTCGAGGACCGGGTGCGCCGCGACGTCGGCACCGTCTACGTCCAGATGTTCGACGTGGTCCTGACCAACTGGTGCGTTGCGCCACCGTCGTTGTGCGTGCACTCCGAGAGCTGCGGCCGCGCGCTCGCCCTGGAGCTGGTGGACTCGCCCGAGCAGCAGGAGTTCGGGCAGCACAAACGGCACGGTCCGCCGCGCTTCTTCTGCTGCGACCTGCCGATGCGCACCATGGCCGCGCTGCCACGGGCGCCGACCGCACCCCACCCGCGCCGGGTGATGTGTCCGCAGGTCGGCGGGCGCAGCGTGGAGCGGGTAAGACCCTCTGACCGCCGCGGCAGCACGGCGGCCCGACACTGGAGGCAAACGTGGACTACACCCTGGCAAGCACGGACTACCCCCTGCTCAACGCGTTCATGACCATGCTCTGGTTCTTCCTGTGGGTCATGTGGTTCGTCCTGCTCTTCCGTGTCATCGGGGACATCTTCCGGGATGACCACATGAGCGGGTGGGGCAAGGCGGGCTGGACGCTCTCCGTCTGCGTGCTGCCGTTCCTGGGCGTCTTGGTCTACCTGATCGCTCGCGGGCGCGGCATGGGCGAACGCGACCGGCGCCAGATGCAGAGGCAGGAGCAGGCATTCCGCTCCTACGTCCAAGAAGCCGCCGCCGAGGCCCCCGTGGCCGGGCGGACCAGTACGGACGAACTGGCCACGCTCGCCGGGCTGCACGACCACGGCGACATCACCGACACCGAGTACGCGCAGGCCAAGGCGAAGATCCTCACGTCGCACTGACCGCGCACGGTACCGAGTCCGAGGAAGAACGCATCCTCGATGCGCTGGTGGTGACGAAGAGCCCGGACGGGCGCATCGGCAGGACGGAGCTGTCGGACATCGCGAACCTGGGAGACGTGGCCGCCTTCCGCGGCGCCCTGGTCGGCGGAACCGCATACGCCGCCGGACGCCGGGCCGCGGCGGCCCAGCAGCACGAAGCGGACCAGCAGGCGGCCATTGAGCTGACGCGGCTGGGAGAGCTGCGCGACCGAGGAGTGCTGACGGACGCGGAGTTCGCCGCCGTCAAGTCGCGGCTGCCGGCCATGTGCTGGCCGACAGGGTCGGGGGCGCGCCCCGGCCGGCGGCGCGCGGACGGGGGGGGGGGGGGGGCGGGTGAACAGGCGCGGCCGCGGCACAGACACCACCACCCCAGCCCACAA
>NZ_JBFBBE010000042.1:0-54913 GCF_040682555.1 Streptomyces sp. NPDC051172 | reverse complement strand
GTCGGCCCCGCTCCAAGCGGGGCCGACCCTGTCGTGCGTACGGGGTCCTGCTTCTCACGCCGGGAGCCGGCGCATCTCCACCACGCGCAGACCCAGCGACTGGAACCGCGCCAACAGGCCGTACAGATGGGCCTCGTCGGTGACCTCGCCGAACAACACGGTCTGGCGGGACGCGACGAAGCTGTCCAACTCGGGGAACGCCGCAGTCAGCGTGTCCGACATCTGCCCGTCGACGCGGATCTCATAGTGCATGAGCAGGCTTCTCTCACCGGCGTCCGATCCTTGGTGTCTCTGTGTCTCCATGCTGCGGCGGCAGAAGGCGGGGGGCATCACCCCGGGCAGGTGAACAGGCCTCACAGCAGACCCAGCTCCTGGGCCCGGCGGACCGCCTCGCCGCGCCGGCTCACAGCCAGCTTGCGGTGGATGTTCTTCAGGTGCGTCTTGACCGTGTTGACCGACAGATGAAGATCGTCAGCGATCTCGTCGGTGGACATCAGCTGCGCCACCCGCCCGAGCACGTCCCGCTCCCGTTCGCTGAGGGGCTCATGAGAAGTGATCACGGCTCCCTGCTTCGGACGCGGGGCAGGGGGGCGCCCCTCCGGCACGCCGGCAAGCCAGTCGTGCCCCTGCGTGAGCGCGGGCCGGCGATTCAGCAGCCGCCCGAGCCACGGCCCGGCTTCCAGGAAAGGCCGCCGCAGTTGATGCGGCCGGGAGACCGCCAGGGCCCGTACGACCAGGCCTTCCGCGGTGGCGGCATCCCCGAGCGCGTCGACGGCCTGTGCCCTGGCCAGTAGGGCCCGGGCTGTGATGGCCGGTCCGCGGCGGGGGTCGTCGGAGAGGGTGTCGAGGATGTCCAGCGCCCGCTCGGCCGCACCGGCAGCCAGGTACGCCCGGGCCTCGGCCACCAAGCCCTCCGGGGTGTGCGGCGGCTCGTCCTCGAAGACCTGCACCGCGGCCCGGGCGTCCTTCTCTGCCAGCCGTACGGCGGCTCGGGCCATCGCGATCCGATCGTTCACCCATGGAGAAGGGTCCGCAGAGGTCAGCGGCTTCTCCGCCATCGCGTCGAGGTCTTGGAGCGCTCCCCGGGGGTCCCCCTTCGCAAGCCGCATCCGGGAGCGCAGCAGTGCCAGTTCGACGGCCACGATGGGATCGCGGGACGCGGCGGTCGAGGCGACGGCCTGCTGGAGGTGGTCGTGCGCCGCCACGAGCTCGCCCCGGTCGATGGCGACGGCGGCGAGCACGAGCTGGGCCACCCCTGTTCGCGCGGACGCCGGCAGACCGGAGTGGTCGGCCTCGGAGATCGCCGCCCTGGCGTGCGACTCGGCGTGGCCGGGCCAGCCGTGCAGATAGTCGATCAGTGCCAGTCGGCCGAGGGACTCATGCCGGGGGAAGGCCGTCGACGGCGCCTTGGCGGCCTGGACGGCGGCGGACAGCGTCGAACGAGCGGCATCGAAGCGGCCGGCCCACAGCTGGGCCGATCCGAGGTCGGTGAGCATGAGGGCCGTCAGCTCCGGGCGCTGCTCCAGCCGGTCGGCGGGCAGCGCACGCGCGGCTTGCGCCGCCGTCTCGGCCGCCGTCTCGGCCAGGTCCGCGGAGCCTGCCACCCGAGCGGCGAGCACTCGCAACACGGCACAGCTGAATTGTGCGGCCGCTGCCTCGCGCGGGTCGTCGGGCAGCTTCTCCTGCGCGTCATGCAGGTAGGCGACACCACGCTCCACGTCGTGGCGGGTCAGCTCGCGCGCCGCCCGCACCAGATCGGTCGCGGGCCCGGAGGCGTCCGTGGTCATGGGGGCGAAGAGACCGTCCAGGCGCTCGGCGTCCAGGCCGGTGAGCATCCGGCCGATCGCCAGATCGTCGATGAGCTCGGCGGCGGCAAGATCCCAGTCGCCCGCGTCCGCCGCATGCGGCAGGGCCTCGCTCAGCAGGCCCGCCCCGCTCAGCCACTTGGCAGCCACCCGGTGCAGCTCCGGCTCGAGGCCGGGGTGGCGCACGCGCAGATGGGCCCGCAGGATCTCGGCGAACAGCGGGTGCAGCCGATACCAGGAGTGCCCGATGGGCTCGACGAACGCGTTGGCGCGCTGCAGCTCCGCCAGAATGGGTTCCGCATCGTTCCGCCCGGTGAGGGCATTGGCCAGATCCGGATGGGTTTCCTCGACGATGCTGGTGCGCAGCAGCAGGTCCTGGGTCTCCGCCGGGTGCGTGCGGAGCACTTCGGCCAGCAGGAAGTCCGCGAGGGTGCTCTGACCGGCCTCGAAGTCCGTGAGGAAGCCTTCCGGGTCCTCGGCGTGCTCGGCCGCCAGGGCGGACAGCCGAAGTCCGGCCGCCCAGCCGCCCGTGCGCTCGGTCAGCGCACGCGCCGTCTCCGCCGACAGCGGCAGCCCGTGGCGATCGACCAGGGCCGCCGTCTCCTCGGAACGGAACGCCAGGTCGGCGCTGCGGATGTCGACGAGTTCACCGGCGGCCCGATAGCGGTGCAGGGGCAGCAACGGCTCCGCACGGCAGATGATCACCAGACGCAGGCCCTCGCCCGCGTGCCGGAGCACGAACTGCAGCTCGTCGGCGACCTCGGCGGACCCGGACGCCCCGTCGAAGTCGTCCAGGACGAGGATCACCGGCACGTCCCGCCCGTCCAGCCAGGCCGCGAGGCGGGTCAGCAGCGAATGGTCCACCTTTCCGGGGCGGGCCGGGCTGCCGATCCGGTCGGGCAGGGCGATCCCATGGTGCCGGAATGCCTGCAGCACATAGGTCCAGAAGACACCGGGACCGCTGTCCTCGGGCTCCACCGTCAGCCAGGCCGCGGGCCCCGGCAGGCCCCCTCCCGTGACCCAGTCGGCGACCAGCAGGGTCTTGCCCGCGCCGGCAGGCCCGTCGACCAGGGTCAGCGGCCCCTCGACTCCGGCATCCAGCTGCGCTGTGAGCCGGGGCCTGTGCACGAACGTCTTCGGGACCACCGGCACGCTGAACCGTGCGGCAAGCACCGGGTCACCGTTGGGGGTCAGCGCCTCCACGGGCGGATCCGGGCGACCGCCTTCACCGGTGTGTGATGTGGGACCCATCACATGCCTCAGGGTAACGGAGCGGCAAAACACCCGCTCTCCGATCGTCGTCCCGGGTGGCAGCACCTGCAAGCGAGGACTCCGCCATACCAGGCGCGACCGCTGCCGGGCACCGGCGCCATGCGCCGGCTCCACGTCGGCGACCAGGGCGGCGAGCCTGCCCAGCAGACGCCACTCGTCGCCGCCCACGGCATCCAGCGCCAGGGCCGTCGCCCCCACCTGGCCGCTCCCGCCCAGCAGAGGCAAGTACATCCGCACACCGTGGCCCTTCGGCGCCTCGACCACCTCCCCGCGCAGGAAGGCCCGGCCGGCGGGGGAGCCGGCCATCGGCTCGGGCCGGCCGACGTTCACGACCGCCGATCCTGGCCACCTCCTGGCCATGGGCGGCATGCCGGCCCATCGGGAGCGGTGGTTCTTGGGTGCGGATTGAGTCGTTCGGCCTACGGTCCGGGCGGGCCGGCATGCCCGAGGGTCCTCATCGACTGCCTGGGCATCGGCGGGCGGCGAAGCGGTCCCGGTCGTCTCCGGCCTCGGCGAGCACCCGGGCGCCGGCCGGGGAAGCAGATGCAGGCGGCAGCGGTCAGCCCGGCACCGCGGAGACGGTGCTCTGTTCGCGAGCATCGCACCGGTCCGTGTGCAGGTCGGGGAGGATCTCGAAGACGTCCGCCAGCAGGGCGAGCCGCAGGACGCGCAGGTGGCGGCCGTTGTCGGTCACCAGTCGGAGCCTGCCCTGCCGGGCCAGCACCCGGTTCCTTGCGCGGCACAGCAGGCGCAGGCCGCTGCAGTCGATGAAGGTCACGGGGCGCAGGTCGAGCACCAGATGGGGGCGCGGGCCTGCGGTCAGGGTGTCGAGGCGCGCCAAAAGCGGCGTCGCCGTGAGCATGTCGATCTCGCCGCGCATCTCCACCACCGTCGTGCCCCCGATGACGCGTTCCGTGTGGCAGGGCGCCGGCCCGGTGCGGATTTCGGCCATAGTCAGAGCAAAGCGGGATGTCACGTACGGCGGTAGGGCCGGTCGGCCCTTTGCGCACGTCCGGCGGGGGCCGGGCGGCTCCATGCCCTCACGGACGGTGGATCGAGCGTCGCTCTCCGGCAGGGGCGGGACTGACGGCCCATTTCCTGCGTGACGGTCCGCCGGAGCATGAGAGCCATACAGGAGCACAGAACGTGGAGCACAGAAGGGAACAGCGACATGACTGCCCAGTACGCCGTCGTCGGAGTCGACGGCACACTGACCGCCGTACGGGCGCTGGACTGGGCGGCGCAGGAGGCAGTACGCCGCCACGCCGCCCTGCGCATCATCCATGCAGTCCGCGACCAGGATGAGGCCGGACCGATCCTCGCGTCGGCCGCCGCACGCATCCGGGCACACCATCCCGGCCTGCAGGTCGAGACCGTGTCACCTGTGAGCGGCCCGGTGGAGGCCCTGATGCGGGAGAGCGACGGCGTGGCCCTCACCGTCGTGGGCAACCGCGGGCTGGGCGGATTCACCGGACTGCTCTTCGGCTCGGTGAGCCTGCGCCTGGCCGCGCACATCCGGAGTCCGCTGCTGGTCGTACGCGGTGACCACCGGTGCGACGACGGCCGGGAGGTGCTGCTGGGCCTGGCGAGCGACGCCGACGCGGACGCCGCGGCCTACGCCTTCCAGGAGGCGGAGCGGCGCGGCACCCGGCTGCGCGTCCTGCACTCCTGGTCCCACCGGCACGTCACCCCCGAAGTGCCGTCGCCGGTGCCCGCAACAAGCCCCGGACAGCGGGAACTCGGCCGACGCGGCGCCGCTGAGGAGGCAGTGCCCCGCTTCGCCCTCTCCGTGCTGCGGGAGCAACACCCCGAGGTCGGCGTCGAGGCGCACACCGTCACCGCCGGGCCGGCACACGCGCTGCTGGAAGCCACCCGCGAAGCAGGTGTCGTCGTCATCGGCGTCCACCGTCACACAGAGCGGCCCGGCCCGCACCTGGGCCCCGTCGTGCACACCCTGCTGCACCGTTCGCACTGCCCGGTGGTTCTCGTACCCACCGGCTGACCCGGACCGCAGCGGGCGGCCGAACAGGCCTTCACAGCAGGGACGTTCGGCCCGGCACACGGGCCGCGCAGCCCCTGCGGCGCCGACTGCCGGAGCGGGACATTCAAAGCGCAACGAGAGTCGTCAACCCGCGCATCACTCCTGGAGAGGGATGAGCACCATGGCAGTCCACGACCAACCGCACCGGCACGTGCGGTTCCATCTCCCGTCCGTGCACAGGCCGGCGACGGCTCAGCGGCCCGTCGACGAGACCGGCGCCGTCGCGCTCACGGCGACCAGCGCACACGTCCTCGCCGGGCTTCGCCTGCTGACCGGGTTCGTCTTCCTGTGGGCCTTCCTCGACAAGACCTTCGGTTTCGGCTACGCCACCCCGTCCGGCAAGGGCTGGATCGACGGCGGCTCGCCGACCAAGGGATTCCTCAGTTCCGTCGCCGCCGGACCGATGAGGTCCACCTTCCACGACTGGGCCGGCGCCGGCTGGGCGGACTGGCTGTTCATGCTCGGCCTGCTCGGCATCGGCCTCGCCCTGATCGCGGGCATCGGCCTGCGGCTCGCGGCCGTGGCCGGCACGGCGATGATGGCACTGATGTGGATCGCGGAATGGCCGCCCGCCAAGCACCTGTCCGACGGGTCGCTGAGCATGTCGACGAACCCGTTCGCCGACTACCACGTCATCTACGCCGTCGTCGTCATCGCCCTGGCGGCGGCCGGCGCCGGTGCCACCTGGGGCCTGGGGAAGGTCTGGGCGCGACTGCCCTTCGTCAGCCGGAACCGCTGGCTGATGTGACCACAGCGTCCCCGACGGGGGCACCGCCGCAACGATGCGGCGGTGCCCCCGTCCGACGATGAGCGCCGACACCGGCGCGCTCGGAAGCGGTCCCGTCCGGCCTGGCAGTCAGGGCCGACCGGCCCAAGTCCGCCCCACCGGATCCGGACATGCTGGATCTACGGGTCAATCCGGGCGTCTGGTGTGGTCCGGTGGGGCGAAAGGGAGCGAGGGGCCATGGCTGACAAAGCACCGTCTCGGACGGTCGAGGAACATGCACTGGGCGATCTCGGACGTCGTCTCGCCGCACGGCGCGCGGAGGTCGGACTGAGCCGCAGGGAGACAGCCACCCGTGCCGGGATGGCGCCGGGCTACCTCCAGTACCTCGAGGAGCACCCCGGTGCTGCACCGGGTCCAGGCGTCCTGCTCCGGCTGTCCCAGGTCCTTGGGACCACCGTGCGGGACCTCACCGGCGGCGACACCGAACTGCCGAGCGGCCTGGGGCAGGCCTCCCGCAGCCCGGACTTCACGTCGCTCAGCGTCCCGGAGTGCCGGGCTCTGCTCTCCACCCACGGCGTGGGGCGGATCGCGGTCCCCACTGCGTCGGGGCCCGTCGTCGTGCCCGTGAACTACAGCGTCGTCGAGGGTGCGATCGTCTTCCGCACCGAACCCGGCAGCACACCGTCGCAGGCATCCGGTTGCCAGGTCGCCTTCGAGGTCGACCGCATCGACGACGCGTTCAGCAGCGGCTGGAGCGTGCTGGTCCGGGGCCATGCCCGGACCGTGACGGACCCCGAGGAGGTGTACCGACTCGCCGAGGGCGCCCGCAGCGAGCCGTGGGCCGGCGGGCACCGCGACCAGTGGGTGCGCATCGATCCCCTCGCCATCACCGGGCGACGCATCACGGTGTGATGCGGGACGTTCTGCGGCGGGCCAGGGCCGATGGACCCTCACCCACCGCCGCGACCCGACGGACGATGGACCGGACGCTCCAGCGTCGCATCCAGGTGAGAGACGGGCTGGCTCATGTATCCCAACGACGGTTTCCGTGAACTCGAACGGCAGGAGTGCCTGCGTCTCCTGGCGAAGGTGCCCGTCGGCCGCATCGTCCACACCCGGCAGGCCCTGCCCGCGGTGCTGCCCGTCAACTTCTCCCTCGACAGTGACGGCGCGGTGCTGCTGTGCACCTCGGCGGCCTCCGAACTGGCCCGCGCCGTCGACGGCACGGTGGTCGCCTTCGAGGCCGACGAGGTCGACGCGGTGGCGCACTCCGGCTGGAGCGTCGTCGTCACCGGGGCGGCCACCGTGGTGCGCGATCCCGACGAGCACGAGCGCCTGGCCCGGACCGGTCCCCACTCCTGGGCGCCCTCGCCCGAGGAGGTCTTCCTCCGCATCGCGCCCGAACTGATCACCGGCCGCGAACTCGTGGGCGGACGCAGCTTGTACGGGGTGCATCTGCAGTCCTGAGCACCGCCGGCCCCGATGCAGGAGATGCACGAACCCGACAGGCCCGTCGGCCCCATCTCGCTCACCTGGACGAGGACCCCATGGCTGCAGCCATCGAGGAAGCGCGACGACGCACTGCCGAAAAAAGTCACCGTCACCCGCCGGGCGTGGCTGATGACGGCGCTCGCCGCCACGGGCTTCGCCGCCAACGTCTGGGCATGGGCGCTGCTCAGCCCGCTCGGCCCCGGCTCAAGGACAGCCTGGCCCTGACCTCCTTCCGGCGGTGGGCCGGAGAGGCGGTACGCGCCCGGGTCGGTACGGCCATGGCGGAGCCGCTGCCGTGATCCGACCAGCGGTGGTCGCGGTCTGTCACGGCTCGGCGCCCTCGACGCGGAGGGCCAGTCGGGGGCAGGCGCCGACGGCCCGGCGGGCATGGGTGCGCAGGCGGTCGGGGACAGCCCGGTCCTTGATCACGGGGTAGCCCCATTCGTCGAGGTCGATCAGCTCGGGCAGCAGTTCCGCGCACAGGCCCTGGCCCGAACAGGCGATGCGGTCGATGCGCAGGCTCCGGGTGCGGCTCATCGCCATCCCTCCGGGGGTGTGGGAGGCGGCACAGGGACCCGGGGCGGCCGACGGGCTGCTTCGCAGGCGCCGTGGGTGAGGTGCCGCTCGACCTCTTCGGCGAAGGTGTGCAGCGCGGAGGCCGCGAGGCGGGCGGCACCGTCCGGGTGGCGGCAGGCGCCCCGGTCAGGCAGCAGAGCGGTCCGGCGGTGCAGACGGGACAACAGATCAGCATCGGCCCGTCCCGCCGCCAGGGCGGCGAAGTCCTCGGCCACGGCGGGCAGGCCGAAATGACAGGGACCGCACTGGTGGGCGCCGTGAGCGGCCAGATAGGCGAGCATCCGTGCCGTCTCGTTCAGCCCGCAGGCCGAATGGGCCAGCGCGACGAGCACGCCCGCACCGGGCGCTGCACCCAGCGGGGCCAGATCGCGCCGGGCGAGGGACGTGTGCAGATGCTCCGCCGGGAGCCAGGTGCCGGCGAAACCCCCCAGCAGGACCGCCTGCACGGGTTCCGTCGGGCCTCCGGCTCGGTTGAGGAGCCTGGCGAGGGGGGTGCCGAGCGCGACCTCGAGGACACTCGGGGCGGCGACGGCGCCGGAGACGGTGACGAGCGTGGTGCCGGGCTCGTCCGGGGCGCCGGCCTGCCGGAACCAGCGGGGGCCGTGTCGGGCGATGAGGGCCAGGTGAGCGAGTGTCTCGGCGTTGTGCACGAGCGTGGGGCGACGCGCGACGCCGCGCTCGTGGGTGCGCGGGCTGCCCTGAGGACGGGCCGGACCCCCGTTGAGCCAGCTCACCAGTGAGGTCGACTCGCTGGAGACGTAGGCGTGCGGAAGGGCGTGCAGGCGCACCCGCACCCGGTCGAGGCGGGCGCGCCGGCGCTCGGCCAGAGCCGCCCCGAGTTGCCCGCACTGGGCCGTGCGGTCGCGGGGCAGGCACAGGTGGACGGTGTCGGCGCCGACCGCGGCTGCGGCCAGGACGGCACCGTCAAGGACAAGGTGGGGTGCGACGGCGAGCAGGAACTGGTCCTTGCGGCTGGCGGGTTCGCTCTCCATGGCGTTGACGACGACCACCGCCCGGCCACGGTGCTCCGCGACGGCACGCAGTTTCCGGGCGGTGGGAAACCCGGCGCCGCCGCGCCCGGTGAGTCCCGCCGCCTCGACGGCCTCCACCAGGGACATCGGCGTACGGCTCCCGGGAGGCGGGCCGTAGCGTCCCAGATGATCGGTGAGTGTCGCCGGTTGCCCGGTGGAGTACCACTCGGCGAGCAGACGGGCCTCGGCGGGATCGACCGGCCCGGCCCAGGGGTGGTGGGGCGCGAAGGACGCAGCGGCCGAGGAGTTCATCGTCCACCTCCGAGCAGGATCGTCGTCGCGGCGGCACGCTGGGCCCACCCGGGCTGCAGCGGTCCCGTGGCGAGGAACCCCGCCAGCACCACCGGTATGGCGGTCGCAGTCACGGCGGCCACCAGACGCCCGGCGACCCGTCCAGGGCCCGCCTTCGCGAGGCGCCACCACACGGCACCGACCACCGAGGCCAGACACCCGGCGTACAGCCACAACTGGAGGGGAAGGCGGGTGTCGGTGCCGGTGCCCACCCCGTGGAAGAGAGCAAACGGCCATGCCGCATACGCCAGCCAGTGCACCGCCTTCCAGCGCCGCACCGCCAGCCGCAGCCGCAGCGCGCTGGTCACCAGCACCGCCAGCAGCAGATCGAAGGCAGCCGTACCCAGCCCGAGCCAGAGCGGACGGTAGGACGCCCCGAACGGCACCACGGAGACCGCCCATCCCAGGTGCACGAACGGATCGAGTACCGCGGTCACCACGTGCACGGCGAGGAAGACCAGGGTGAGCAGGGACAGGTCGCGGTGCAGCAGGCCGATCTCGAACCGGCCGATCCGGCGCGGTGCGGAGCGCCCGCCGGAGGCGATCCCGAGCACCAGGGTGGCGGTGAGCAGGATCAGGGAGAGGGTGCCGCTCGCACGGCTGGCGTACCACAGGGGACTGCCGGTCAGAGCCAGGATCGTCATCGCGCGCCTCCCTGGGCGGGAACGTGTGAATCGGGCGGCCGGCCCCCAAGGCGTACGACATCGCCGTCGAGGCCGATCAGCCGCACGGGCAGGGCGGTGTCGCGCAGCCAGTCCAGGGCCCGGTCGCCCAGCACGATCGCGGCGGTACCGGCGGTGTTGGCGTCCACGCAGGTGGCGGCCGCGACGGTGACGGTGCGCCAGACAGGTGTGGCGGGCTCACCGGTGGCCGGGGCGACGATGTGGTGCAGGGTGCGCCCGTCGCGCCGCCAGGTGCGCACCCGGATGCCGGAGGTCGCCAGTGCTCCGCCCGTCACGGCAACAGTGGGGCCCGGCTCCGTGGCGGGTCGTGCGTGGTCGTCGGCGAGTGCGATCCGCCAGCCGTCCTCCGGCGCCGGCCCGGCCGTCGTCAGATCGCCGCCGAGGCTGACGAGGACCCCGCTGCCGGTGGCGGCAGCAGTTCGGCGGGCGGTGCGGTCCGCGGCCAGGGGACGGGCGTCGTCGGGGAGCACGGAGGCGAAGGTGCAGTCGTAGCCGAGCGCGATCACTGCTCTGCCCACGGTCGGGTCCACGGCGCCGTCGGTGGTCCGGGCGGCACGCAGGGCGACCTGGAGCGCTTCGGCGAAGTATGCGCTGACGGTCATGGAGGTGCCCGCGCCCAGGTTCACCCGGGTGAGTTCGGAGTCGGGCCGGAAGCGGCCGCACCTGAGGTCGACGTTGGTCAGCTCGGCGCGCAGGACGGCCGTCGCAATGGGCCGGGCGCTCGGGTCGGTCACGAGCAGGGCGGCCGTGGTGCCCAGAGCAGGGAGGACGGTCCGGGCCGGTGTCGGGGCGCGGGTGGTCATGACGCCCCCGTCGTGGTGTGTGGCTGTCCCTGGGAGGCGGCCGGCGGCTGGGCGGGGGGCTGCGGTGCCGACTGTGTGACCGGGGCTGCGCCCTCGTCGTCCTCGCCGTGCTGGTCGTCCCCTCCTGCCGTGGCGGCGGTGGAAGCGGCGGAGTGCTGCACGGGCGGGCCCGGCAGCGCGGGAGAGGCCGAGGTGCCCGGCAGCAGATGGGTGTAGAGGGTGCCCAGGGCCGCAGCACCGGCCACGGCGGTGACGGCGATCCACCGGGTGATGCGGCGGCTGCGCCGCAGGCCGTGATCGCGCGCGTGCGGCGAACCGGCCGGGGAAGGGGGCCCTTGGAAGTCGTAGGGCGAGGGTGCCATGGCAGCGCTCCTGTTGAATCGGCGGCCCGCATCGGATGCCTGCGTCTCCAGGCTGTGCCGACGGCACTCGGGAACTGGTTCGCGTCTTCTTCAGAACCCGTAAAGATCTACCGGTACCGGTCCGCCGTCCGGTCCACCGGTAAGGATCTCGACGCGATCCCCCGTTCGTGCCCGCGCTCCGGCCACAGCGGCAGATCCAGTACGACGGTCAGCCCGCCGCCCGGGGTGTCCTCCAGGCGGGCGGTACCGCCGTTGGAGGTGACCAGCCGGTGGACGATGGCCAGTCCCAGGCCGCTGCCCCTGGCCTCCGGGTTCCCGAACCGGTGGAATGCGACCGCCTTCGCCTCGGCCGTCATCCCCGGCCCGTCGTCCCGCACGAGCAGCCGGGCCCGTTCGCCTGCCGCCCGGTGGTCGAGGGTGACGCTCCCGCCGGCGGGCACGGCCTCCACCGCGTTGGCGAACAGATTGTCGAGGATCTGCTCCAGATGGCCCGCGCCCAGTGCGACGGTCACCGCGGGTCCCGCGGACACGGCGCTGAGCCCCACCCCGCGCTCCTCCGCCACGGGCGACCAGGCGGCCACCCGCTCGGCCACCACCTCGTCGACGCGCACCGCGGTCGGGCGGGGTGTCGCCTGTTCGGCGCGGGCGACCGCCAGCAGTCCGTCGACCAGCCGGGACAGCCGGGCGATCTCCTCCTGGGCGGCGGCCAGTTCCGTCGCGGTGTCTTCTTCGGCACCTGCTGCGAGGACGTCGAGCCGCAGCCGCAGCGCGGCCAGCGGAGTGCGCAGTTGGTGGGACACATCGGCGACCACGGCCCGGTGGCCGTGCACCAGGGCTTCCGTGCGAGCCGCCATGGTGTTGAAAGTGGCGGCCAGCCGGCGCACTTCCGGAGGTCCGCCACCGATGTCGGTCCGTTCGTCGAGGGCTCCCTCGCCCAGCCGCCGGGCGCTGGCGTCCAGCGTCGAGAGAGGACGGCCGACCCAGCGGGCGAGGCGGACGGACAACAGCACGGACGCGGCCAGTCCCGCGGCGCCGATCGCGGCGGACCAGCCCCAGATCGCGGCGATACGGGCGTCGAGCGGGGCCGCGGAGCGGGCCAGTACCACGGCTCCTGCCGGGCGGCGCACCTCACCGGCCGGTTCGGCTGCCAGCAGCCGGCCCTCGTTCTCCGGCGGTTCCGGCTCGTGCCCGGCCAGTACCTTCCCCACCAGTTCCGCCGCCTCCTCGCCCTGCGCCGCCGTACAGGGCGTACCGGCCACCAGCTGCGCGGAGGCGTCGTACACCGCGGCGCAGTCCCCGGCGCGGGCCGCGGTGTCCAGTTCCTTGCGCATGGCGGTCGCCGGCTTGTGGTCCGAGAGATGTTCCTCCGCGGCCGCGGCGATCACGCGGGTGGCCGCCCGCTGGTTGTCGCGGTAGGAGACGCGCTCACGCGCCGTCATCGACACCGCCAGCGGTACGACCGCCAGCACCAGCAGCACCGAGGTCAGAGCCAGCAGCGTCCAGGCGATCCGGCGGGTCACGGCTGCTCCTGGGACTCCTGGCCCACTCCGAGCCGGAAGCCGTGCCCGTAGACCGTCTCGATCAGCCCCGGAACGCCGAGTTTGCGGCGCAGCGCCGCGACATGGACATCGAGCACTTTCGTGGGCCCGTACCAATGGGCGTCCCACGCCCGCTCCAGGATCTGCCGCCGGCTCACCACCCGGCCCGGATCGGCGGCCAGGCACTCCAGAATGGAGAACTCCTTCGGCGTCAGAGCGACCGCGCGGCCGTCGACGGAGACCTGCCGGGTGCGCAGGTCGAGCGCCAGCGGCCCGTGCCGCAGGATCTCCGGCTGCGCCGGGCGCCGACGGCGCAGCACCGCCCGTATCCGCGCCAGCAGCTCGGCCAGCCCGAACGGCTTGACCAGATAGTCGTCCGCTCCTTCGTCCAGGGCGACCACCCGGTCGGCCTCCTCACCCCGGGCGGTCACGGCGATGATCGCCGCAGTCGACCGGGCCCTCAGCCGCCGGCACACCTCGACCCCGTCGATGTCCGGCAGCCCCAGATCGAGCAGCACCACATCGGGGGAGGGCGCGGTCAGCGCGGCCCGCCCGGTCCGCACGTCCTCGACCGCATAGCCGGCCTGCCGCAGGCCACGCACCAGCGACTCCGCGATGCCACGGTCGTCTTCCACGACCAGCACCCGGGTCTGGTCGGTTGCGCCCGTGGCCTGGGCGTTCATGGCCGCCGCCCGTCTCCCCGACGAGGGGATCGACTACGTCGCCTCGCCTCCCAGCCTGCGTCCTTGCCCGGCCTCGAGGGCAGGGCCGTTCGTCCCGCCTTTGAACACCCGGCCGGTTGTACGGCTGAGGCGGCCCGGACGAGGGCCGAACGGCCCCCGCCGCACCCCCTCGGCCCCTCGATCAACTGCGCCCGCCGAGGTCGACTGGAAGGTGACAGCCGTGTGCACCAGCGAGAAGGGCCAGGCCATGACCGGCAGCGCACCGCAGACCCTGAGCACGAACCAGCTCCACAACGAGAAGCCGGACGTGCACCGTTTCGAGGTCACGCACACCGACCGCGACGTCTACACCCTGGACATCCGCGGGCACCGGCTTCAGGCCGACCAACCGCCGGAGGCGGGCGGCACGGACACCGCTCCCACCCCCACCGAACTCTTCGCGGCCTCCTTGGCCACCTGCGTCGCGTTCCATGCGGGCCGTTATCTGCACCGGCACGGCCTGCCCCGCACCGGACTGCGCGTCCGCACGGAGTTCACCATGGCCACCGACCGCCCGGCCCGCGTGGCCTCCCTGCACGTCGTGGTCGTACCGCCGCCCGAGCTCTCCGTGCAGCGCAGGGCCGCGCTGCTGGCCGTGGCCTCGCACTGCACGGTGTACAACACCCTCCACGAGCCACCCGAGATCGACATCGAGCTGGAGCCATGAGCACGCCGGCGGACCGACCGTGCCCGCCTCGTCCCCCGACTTGCCTGCCATCGCCGTACTGGGTTCGTGGCCATGCTGATCGGCGGTCCGCTGCCGGCAACCGCGTTCGCGCCGGGGGTGTGGCGTGGTGGTGGGGGCCGCCGTCCCCGTCTCCGGTTGCCAGGAGCTCCCCGGGGACCCGAGGGCGTGGGACGTTCGGGTCAGCCGGCCTTGTTGCGCTGATAGTGGCGGGCGACGCGCACCCGGTTGCCGCAGCGGGTGGCCGAGCACCAGCGGCGCCGCGGATGCGCGGCCAGGAACAGCATCACACAGTCGTCCGCCTCGCATTCCCGGATCCTGGTGACCGCGGGATCTGACAGCAGTTCGGCGGCGGCCTCCGCGAGGCAGGCGGCAAGCCGCAGGCCCGGTGAGCCGTCGCGTCGGCGGGTGGCGGTCACCGCCGACCCGTTCCATGCCAGCTCGTTGATCGCCGGCGCGGCACGCTGTGCCCGGTTGAGCGCGTCCAGGTCGGCCGCCAGGGGCTCGTCGCCTCGGCGGAGGTGGCTGAGGGCGCCGGCGGTGTGCTCCCGTACAACCCGCACGGCGGCCAGATCCGCAGCGGTGACCGCCTGTGGCACCTCGTCCGGCAGGCGGTCGGCCTGAAGGGCCCACCAGGCCCGCAGGTCGTCCGTGGTCGTGAGCAGGTCGCCTGCGGTCGGACGGGTGTTGACCAGGTCCAGGGCCAGCGGTTCTCCGGTCAGCGGCACGAGATCGCTCATGCCGCTAATGATACATCGGCGGATTGACACGTTAGTCTGGTCCCGATATACCTAATGCATACATCTACCTATGAGGGATTAGTATGTTTGCCGCAGCTCCCCGCACCGTCCATCGCCACATCGATGTCGACAGCGTCCGCGTCTTCTACCGGGAGTCCCTCCCGGACCGGGCCGACGTGCCGGTGCTGCTGCTCCTGCACGGCTTCCCGTCCGGCTCTCACCAATTCCGCGGCCTCATCGACGCGCTCGGCTCGCGCTACCGGCTGATCGCCCCGGACTACCCCGGCTTCGGCCACACCCGGGCCCCGGACGACTTCACCTACTCCTTCGACCGGCTCACCGACATCACCGAAGGCTTCGTCCGGTGCCTCGGCCTCGACCGGTTCGTGATGTACGTCTTCGACTTCGGCGCGCCCATCGGCTTCCGTATCGCCGAACGCCACCCGGAGTGGATCGCGGGGCTGGTAGTGCAGAACGGCAATGCCTATGAGGAAGGGCTCTCCGACGCGGCTCGCCGCCTCATCGGCCTGACCCCCGACACCCCCGGCGCCGAGGACGCCATCCAGGGCATGCTCACCCTCGACGGCACCCGCAGCCAGTACGAGACCGGCGTCCCCGACCCCGACCTCATCGCCCCGGACGGCTACACCCTCGACCAGCACTTCCTCGACCTGCCCGGCCGCAAGGAGGCCCAGCAGGCACTGATCTTCGACTACCACACCAACGTCGAGCACTACGACCACTGGCACGCATGGCTGCGCCGCCACACCCCGCCCACCCTCATCACCTGGGGAAGCAACGACCCCTTCTTCCCCGAGCCCGGCGCCCGTGCCTACCTCCGCGACGTGCCCGACGCCGAACTCCACCTCTTCGACACCGGCCACTTCGCCCTGGAGACCCATCTGCCGGAAATCGCGCCACTGATCGCCGACTTTCTCGACCGTGCCTGGAAGTGATCGGGCTCGCGCAAAGGAGGATTGATTGATATCAGGAACGTCGAGCATGAGGGCGAGCAGGCGATCCAGCGGCAGGCGCGCGAAGGCGGGCCCGGATGGGGTTCTCCGATGTTCGGCCCCGAGATCCCCCACGGGTTCGTCCCGTTCGTCCGGGACCAGCGCATGCTCGTCATCGCCGGGGCCGACGACGAGGGCCAGATCTGGTCGACCGTCGTCGACGGGCCGACCGGTTTCGCCGAAGTGGTGGACGAACGGACCGTCGTCATCGACGCGTTGCCCGCGCCCGGTGATCCGCTCCGCGAGGCCTTCCACACCGAACGGGACATCGGTGTGCTCGCCCTCCAGTCGCAGACACGACGTCGGATCCGGATGAACGGAGTCGCCAGGCGCGACGGGAACCGCCTCGTCGTACGGACCGGGCAGGTACTGGGCAACTGCCCGAAGTACCTTCAGACACGCACCGTCAGGGAGATGGTACCCGGCGGCGCCGGACCGGCCGTGACCGGCGAAGAGCTCGGTGAAGACCAGCAGCGGTGGATCGAGGGCGCCGACACGTTCTTCGTCGCGAGCCTCTCGCCCGGGCATGGCGCCGACTCCTCGCACCGCGGCGGCATGCCGGGATTCGTCACGGTCGCCGGCCCGCGCACCGTCGTCTGGCCGGACTACACCGGCAATCAGTTCTATATGACGCTCGGCAACATGCATCTCAATCCGGCGACCGGTCTGCTCTTCCTGGACTGGGAAAACGGTCACACGTTGCAGCTGACCGGGCAGGGACGGATCGACTGGGACCCCGCCCGCGCCCAGAAGTACCCGGGGGCCCTGCGGGTGGTCGAGTTCGACATCGCCAAAGTGGTGCAGATCGACCATGCCAGCTCCCTGAGGTGGGAGTTTCACGCCTACTCGCGGGCCAATCCGCCCGCGCTCGCCGACGACGGGTCCACCGAACCGACCGCGTCCGCGCGCCGTCTGCCGTGACCTCGGTACGACCTGCGGCGCAGGGAGTGCCGCTTGCTGGTCCGCCGGGCCCTATCGAAGGCCGTGCACCGACGGACTGCTCCCGCGCAGAGTCTCCACCAGCCGCGTGTGCAGTCCCACCGGTGCGGTGAGGAAGCTGTCGGACCTCGCGGTCCAGGGACGGCCCTCGGCGTCCGTGACCAGGGCGCCCGCCTCCCGGGCCACCAGCGCGCCCGGCAGCAGATTGGCGGCGTCGCGACCGAACTGCCAGAAGGCGTCGAGGCGTCCGGCCGCCGTATCGGCGATCTGCCACGAGGTGGGACCCAGATTGCGTACGGCACCCACGTACGGCAGCACGGCGGCGAGCGACCGTCCGGCCTCCTTGGCGGCTTCGGGCTGCCGGGTGATGAACGGGGGATGGCTGGTCGCCACGATGGCGACGGCCGGGTCGGTCTTGGCCGACGGCGTGATCGGCCGCCCGTTGCGGGTGGCGCCTGCTCCGAGGGCAGCGAGGTAGGTCTCTCCCAGCAGCGGCGCGTGCAGGGCGGCCGCCACCGGCTCGCTGTCCTCGACCAGCGCCAGGCTCACGCAGAACTGCGGCAGGTCCTGCAGGAACTGCACCGCGCCGTCCACGACGTCGACGACCCACAGCTCGCCGTCGGGCAGCACGGCGAGGTCGTCCAGTTCGTCCGCCCAGGTGACCCCGGGACGCAGTGCCTCCAGATGGCGCCGCATCACGGCGGCCGTCGGCGCCTCCAACTCCCCGTAGCGCGCGGCCAGTTCGTCGAGGGAGGTGACAGGCGCCGGGCGTGGGGTGGCCAGCAGCAGCTCACCCACCTCCTGCGCGGCGACGGCCATGGGTGCGAGCAGGTTCTCGTAGGTCATCTTCGGCTCCAGTGCGTGAATCGGTCGACACGTCGATCCTCCGCCGCACCCGGCGCCACACGTCCCTCCAGGGAGTCTGCGTGAGCGATACTGCCACCTGTGGCCCACCAAACGGCAAATTCCGCACTCGACGAGCGCGATCAGCGGCTGGTCGCGGCGCTGCAGTGCGACGGACGCCTGACCGCCGAGCGGGCCGGTGAAGTCCTCGGAATGAGCCCGCGCACCGTGCACCGGCGCTGGCAGGCCCTGATGGGCGACGGGACCTGCAGGGTGATTGCCCCGCACGCCGGACGCGACTCGGTTGGCGCGCTGTTTCTGCGGATCCGCGTGCTCGGCGGCAAGCTCGACGCGATCACGGCGGCCCTGGCAGCCCGTTCCGATGTCCCGTTCATCGATGTGTCGGCGTCCGGCGACGAGATCCTCGCCGTCTCGTGGACGCTGCCGGGCACCAGGGACCACCTGGTGTTCCGGGATCTGCCCGCGACCCGGTCCGTGACCTCCGTGGCGGCGGACACCGTCCTGCATGTCTTCGCCGAGGCCTCCGACTGGCGGCACGCAGTCCTCAGCGGCGCCGAACGCACCGCGCTGACACCGCTGCTCCCGCCAGGAGCCGCCCCGGCGGGAATGCCGGACGACATCGACCGCGACATCCTCGCCGTGCTGGAGGAGGACGCCAGGACACCGGCCGCGGTCGTCGCCCAGCGCACCGGCCACCCGGACTCCACCGTCCGGCGCCGCATCGCCCGGCTCACCGAGAGCGGCCGACTCCTCACCCAGGTCGTGGTCGATCCGAGGCGGCTGGGACTCCTCATCGACGCCAACATCATGGTGCGCGTCGCCCCCGCCCGCCTCGACGCGGTGGGGCGCACCCTGGCGGAACACCCCGCCGTGCACGGCGCGTTCGCCACCACGGGCCCGTCCAACCTGCAGATCGCGATCTGGGTACGTGACCTGGAACACCTCTACCGGTTCCTCACCCAGGACCTCGGCAGTCTGGGAGTCGACGGCGCGGAGACCGTCATCGTCGGCCACGCGGTCAAACGCCCGGGGAAGGGGCCAGGCGGCCGGGCCGGGTGAGCCGGGTCGTGGCAACCAGCACGATGATGCGGTGACGGTCGAGGCGGAGAAGGGCTCGGTGCGGGCTCGTCGACCTCCACGTTCGCCGGCTGGTCCACGGCGAGGACGATGGCATCAGCGCCAGCCGAGGCCTGGATCCCCCGGCCGGCGGCATCAGGCCCGCTGCCCGTTGCGGCGGCATGTGCCCGAGCCCGTGAACGCCCCCAGGCCACGGGAGTTCATACGGCGGATGCACGCTTACCGGCCGAGGCCGACGAACCCGGCGCCCTCCTGCGGGTGCCGAACGGCTCTGGTACAGGGCCCGTACGGCCCCGCGCCCGCGCGGCCCGACGCGATGGATCCTCGGCGGATGAACGCTGCGAATGTGTCGCCGCGGGCACCGCACGCGATGCCCGATTCCGCGATTGCGGCCCGGAATGACGGACTCCACGATGAGGCCATGGCCTCTGAGCGCTCCGAGCACGGTGCCGATGTGCGGCTCCGCCGCGGGGCCACCACGTGCCGTCGACCGTCCCCGGCGTCATGGCCGGTCGCGCGCACACGGCGGACTTCACCGAGGCCGCTCGGCCACACCGGACCCCGCGACGCCGTCGCCCGGCACGTGGTCACGCCATGACGGTGAGCAGCCCTGCGGTACAGACCCTGGCCACCCGGGACGTCTTCGCCGCCTTGGACAGCTCACCCCGAGGGCTGGCACCCGTCGACGTGGCCCCGCGGCGGGAGCGCCACGGCCCCAACGAGCTGCCGCGCGCCCGGCACAGAGGCTGGTGGCGGGACCTCGCCCGCCAGTTCACGGATCTGTTCGCGGTGGTGCTCGTCGTCGCGTCCGCGATCACCTTTCTGGCCTACGGTCTTCAGCACCCCCGGGACGTGGGGACCCTCCAGCTTGCCGTCGCGATTCTCTGCGTGGTGCTGCTGAACGCGACCATCGGCTTCGTCCAGGAGTACTCCGCCGAGCGGACCGCCGAGTCGCTCCAGGCGATGGTGCCCCACACCTGCCGGGTGCTGCGCGCAGGGGAGCGGCAGGAACTGCCCGCGCGTGACCTGGTCCCCGGCGACGTCGTGGTCCTGGAGGCCGGTGACGCGGTCTCGGCCGACTGCCGTCTCGTGGAGGCACACGAACTCGCGGTGAACAACGCGGCGCTGACGGGGGAGAGCGATCCTGTCGGCCGTACCCGCCAGCCGGTGGCGGCCGGGCCGGTGCTCGAGGCCCGTAACTGCGTGTTCATGGGGACCGACGTCGTGGCGGGGTCCGCGAAGGCCGTGGTGTTCGCGACGGGTGCCGCGACCGAGTTCGGGCGCATCTTCCGGCTCGCGTCAGCAGCTCCGCGCCAGCAGACGCCCCTGCAGCGCCAAGTGGCCTCCATGGCCCGCAGGGTGGCGGGTACGGCCCTGGCGATCGGAGCACTCCTGTTCGCGGTGCGGCTGCCTGCCGGGCGGCCGCTCGTCGAGACCTTCGTCTTTGCCCTGGGCGTGATGGTGGCCCTGGTGCCCGAGGGCCTGCCCGCGACGCTGTCGGTGTCCCTGGCCATCGGCGTACGGCGCATGGCCCGTCGGCACGCCCTGGTCAAGAAGCTGCTGGCGGTGGAGGCTCTGGGCTCCACCACCGTGGTGTGCACGGACAAGACCGGCACCCTCACCCAGGCCGAGATGACCGTCGTCCAGGTGTGGGCGGGCGGTGTCCGTCATCCCGTCTCCGGCGTCGGGTACGCACCCGTCGGTGAGGTGACCGACCCACAGCCGGTGCGCGAGCTGCTCCGTACGGCGGCACTGTGCTGCGACGCCCGGATGGTCCCGCCCGCGGACCACGACGGCTGGCGCGTCCTCGGCGACACCACGGAGGGAGCCATCCTCGTCGCCGCCGCGAAGGCCGGCGTGGACCTGGCGGCCGAGGAGGCCTCGACGCCACGGGTGACGGAGTTCCCCTTCGACTCGACCCGCAAGCTGATGAGCACCGTGCACCGCGCCCCGCACGGCGGTCTCCGCGCCTGCGTCAAGGGTGCGCCGCAGGAACTGCTCGCCCGCTGCAGCGCCGTCGTATGGAAGGACGAGCGGCAGCCGCTGACCGAGGACCTCAGGACGGCGGTGATCAGCGCCAACGACGAACTGGCCGCCCAGGGCCTGCGGGTCCTGGCGGTGGCCTCGCGGTCCCTGCCCGACGGCCGCCCCACCCAGGACGAGACCGAGTCGGACCTTGCCCTGCTGGGCCTCGTCGGCATGCAGGATCCGCCCCGGCCCGAGGTCAGCGACGCCGTCGACGCCTGCCGGCACGCAGGCATCCGCATCGTCATGGTCACCGGCGATCACCCGCTGACCGCGGAAGCAGTCGCCCGCCGCGTCGGCATCGTCCGCCGGCCCGACCCCACCGTCGTCACCGGCACCCGGCTGGACACGCTCGACGACGAAGCTCTGGACACCCTGCTCGCCGGCTCGGGCGAACTGCTGCTGTGCCGGGTCAGCCCCGAGCACAAGATGCGGGTGGTCGCCGCCCTGCAGCAGCGCGGCGAGATCGTCGCCGTGACCGGAGACGGCGCCAACGACGCACCGGCCCTCAAACACGCGGACATCGGCGTCGCCATGGGGGCCTCCGGCACCGACGTCGCCAGGGAGGCCGCCGTCATGGTGCTGCTGGACGACTCCTTCGCCTCCATCACCACGGCGGTACGCCTGGGCCGCTCCGTCTACCAGAACATCCGCAAGTTCCTGATCTACCTCTTCAGCCACAACATCGCCGAGCTCACGCCCATCCTCGCCGCCACCTTCGCGGGATTCCCCCTGGTGCCGATCACCGCCGTACAGATCCTCGCGATCGACCTCGGCTCCGACGTCCTTCCCGCGCTGGCCCTGGGCGCCGAGCCACCGGAGCCGGACGTCATGGACCGGCCGCCGCGCTCCCGGCGCGAACGGCTGTTCTCCACCGCCGTGATGGGGCGGGTCCTCTTCCTCGGCGGCATCCAGTCCCTCGGCGTGTGCGCCGTGTTCTTCTGGCACATCCACGCCTCCGGCATCCCGTACGCCGACTTCACCAAGGACGACCCCGTCTACCGGGAGGCGATCACCATGGTCCAGGCCGGGATCGTGGTCAGCCAGTTCTTCAACGCGCTCGCCGTGCGCACCGACCGGCAGAGCGTGTTCCGGATCGGCCTGCTGTCCAATCCCTGGCTGCTGGCGGCCGGCTGCTTCGGCATCGCGCTGATGGCCGCCATCAGCTACGCGCCGCCCCTGCAGGCCCTGTTCCACACCGCCCCGCTCGCCGCCTCCGACTGGGCCGTTCTCGTCGGCTTCGGCGTGCTGCTGCTGGCGGCCGAGGAGGCCCGCAAGGGGTGGCTGCGACACCGTCGGCCTGTCGGCCGGAAGGAAGGAGTGCAATGAGGGTGATCATCGCGGGCTGCGGCCGGGTGGGATCCGCACTCGCCGTCCAGCTCGTCGCCGAAGGCCACGACGTGGAGCTCATCGACCGCAGCGCCAGGACCCGCAGACTGCTGCCGGCCGGCTTCCCGGCCCGGTTCCACGAAGGCAACGCCTACAGCCGGTCCGTGCTCGAGGCCGCCGGGATCGAGCACGCCGACGCGTTCGTGGCCGCCACCTCGGGCGACAACAGCAACATCGTCAGCGCACGCACCGCGAAGGAGACCTACCGGGTGCCCGTCGTCCTGGCTCGTATCTACGACCCGCGGCGCGCCGACATCTACCGCGACCTCGGGATCCCCACCATCGCCAGCGTGCGCTGGACGGTGCACCAGATCCACCAGATGCTGCTGCACCGCCACCTCACACCGGAGCTCACCTTCGGCAACGGGGAGACCCTGCTGGTCCGCTCCGAGCTGCCGTCCTACGTCCGCGGGCGCCGGCTGGCCGAGTTCGACGTGGACGGCGAGATCCGCGTCGTCGAGGTCACCCGCGCGGGCCGCTCGCTGGTGCCGGCCCACAGCACCCGTGCCGAGCCCGGCGACCTGGTCACCTTCGCCGTCGCGGCGACCGCGCTCGGCCGCCTGGGCGGCTTTCTGGACAAGGAGCTGGGGACATGAAGGCTCTCATCGTCGGTGCGGGACGCCTGGGCACCCAGATCGCCCAGGTGCTCGCCGCGGCCCGCAGCGACGTCACACTCGTCGACATCGACGAGGACCGCGTCGCCGAACTCGAGGGCCATCTGCCCGTACGTCTCGTGGCCGGGGACGCCTGCGAACCCTCGATCCTGGAGCACTCGGGCGTGCTGACGGCCGACCTCGTCATCGCGGCCACCGGCGACGACGAGGACAACCTCGTCATCAGCCTGCTCGCCAAGCGGCAGTTCGAGGTGCCCCGGGTCGCGGCACGCGTCAACGACACCGAGAACACCTGGCTGTTCGACCGGAACTGGGGCGTCGACACCGCAGTCCCCGCGGCCACTCCGCTGATCTCCCTCATCGAGGAGGCCACCGGCGCCACGGACACCGTCGCCCTGCTGCGGCTGAGCAAGGCGGGCGTCGACGTCATCGAAACCGCCCTCACACCGCAGTCCCGCGCCGCCGGACGCACACTCGCCGAGATCACCCTTCCCGCGGGCACGGTCGTCGCCACCGTCATCCGCGACGGCCAACCCACCGTCCCCACCCCCGGGATGCGGCTCGAGCCCGGCGACGAAATCCTGGTCGTCTCGCACGCCGCCACCGAACAGGAGATCCACGCCGCCTTCCAGTGAAGCGGTATCAGCGCGACGGATCGTCGGCCTGCCGCACCACGACGACCGGGCAGACCGCGTGCTGAGCGCAGCGCTGGCTGACCGACCCCAGCATCGCCCGGGTGAACCCGCCGCGCCCCCGGCGGCCCACCACCAGGAGGTCCGCCTCCTGCGAGGCCCGGATCAGCACCTCGGAGGGATCGCCCTCGACCAGGCGTTCCTGCAGGCCGGGCGGGCGTTCGTCCGGGAAGACGGCGTGCAGCTCCGCCGCGAAGCGCTCCCGCGCCTGCGCGAGGTCGAAGTCGGGGTCGATCGCAGGGCCGCTCCAGCCCACCTCCGACGGTGTCTCCCACGCATGGACAGCCTCCACCACACCGCCGAAGTTCTGCGCATACCGTGCCGCCCAGCGCAGTGCCGCGTACGAGGAGGGAGAGCCGTCCACGCCGACGACGACCCGGTGCGTCGGCTCAGCAGATTGCATGGTCACCTCACTCAGATCACGCAGATCACTCAGGGGCGCTCTCGCTACGTACACGCTGCCCGGCCCGGCGCCACCACGCCAGCCGGGAAGCACCTCGCGGGGCAGACGCCACGACGCGGGCCGGTCGGCCCAGCGGGCCTGCCTGGTCGGCCCCTGCCGCCCACCCGCCATGACGTGGGACGTTCCCAGTGGAGGACGTCGGTGAGGACATCGGCACGTACAACAAATGGGGTGTCGACCGATGACGAAGACACACCGTGCGAAGGCGAAGAGGGTCAGGTTCTGGCGGTGGCGGAGCAATCCCCTGCGGCGCCGCAGCGACCGGCTTGAAGCGTGGATCGTGCTCGCTGCATGGACACTCGCCCTGCTCGGCGGCCTGCTCGCGGCGCTGGCGACGCAAGGGGCGGTGCAGGACGACCTCGCCGCACGACGTGCGGACGTGCACTCCGTCTCGGCGGTGCTGACCGAGGACGCGCCACGGATCCCGCCCGTTTCGACGTCGGGGTACAGCGACGACAAGGTGTGGGCGAAGGTGCGCTGGGTCGCTGCCGACGGTTCGACGCACACCGGCACCACGAGGGTCGAGCCCGGCACCGCCGTCGGCACCCGGATCGCTGCCTGGACCGATCACACGGGCAGGCTGGTCCTCGAACCCGCGAGCCCGACCGAGGCCTGGCTGCAGACGGTTCTGTTCGGTGCCGGGGCCGCCATGGGAGCAGGGGCCGTGGTCCTGGCCGGCGAACGGCTGGCGCGCGGGCGGCTGGACCGGCGGCGCCTTGCGGAGTGGGACGCGCAGTGGGCGCAGGTCGGCCCGCAGTGGAGGAAGCGGATGCTCGGCTGACAGAGGCCGACCGGATCCCCGTCGGAGCCTGTCGGCCCGCGCGGCCGCGCGCACGATTTCCACCGGCCGAGTCGTGCCCGGTCACCTGCGGTGCATCGTCTCCAGAGCCGCAGCCAGGACACGGGGATCGTGGTGCCCCTTGTAGACCGCGGGAGGCTGCCGGTCGAGGTTCAGGAGCCGGGCCACCGCGGTCCAGGCGGTGCGCACCGAGTACTCGACGGTGAAGACGACGTCGTCGGGTACCTCCGCGAACTGTCCGATGAAGGCGAGGTTGACCGATCCCTCGGGCACCACATGGGGCCGGTCCTCGCGGCGGCGGACCAGGAACTGGCTGGTGATGTACGGCATCAGACAGGGCACCACGGTGGAGGTCTCCAGGGCCCGGGCCGCCGACGACTCGTCGAAGCGCAGATGGTGCAGCACCTCCTCGAGGATCTCCCGGCCGGAGCACATCGTCATCGGTTTGGGCGTGTGGTTGCCCGCGCGGCCGGGGAACAGACCGTAGCCCCACCACACGGAGACGCCCTCGGGCTGGTCGCGGTAGACCGGCTGGCGGTTGGCGACGATCGTCAGCAGCCAGTTGGAGTCGGTGAAGGTCATCAGCCCGCCCCTGCCGGTCCCACGGCCCGCGAACTCGGCGAGCGCGTCCAGGAAGACGGGATCCTTGGCGGTGACCGTGAACGACTCCCAGCGGGACTCCTTGACATGCTTGTCGAAGACCGCCGGGTTGCCGAACTCCTCGCGCCCGCGGGCGATGCGGTGCCACAGCAGCCACGCCTGCGAGCGGTGGCCGGGCGGGGGCGGCGCCGTGGTGTGCGAACCGAGACTCGAGGCGTCCGTCATCGAGCCGTTGGTGACCAGGACCAGATCCTCGGGAGCCACGGCGATCTTCTCGTCGCGGCCGCCCCGGGAGACACGGAGGGTCTCGACCGTGGTGCCGTCCTGCGCCGGCGCGAACCCGAGGTCGGTGACCCGGCTCCCGGTGTGCACGGTGACGCCGCGCTCGTGCAGCCAGGCGGTGAGAGGACGCACGATCGAGTCGTACTGGTTGTAGCGGGTCCGGTGGATGCCCGACATCGACGCGAACTCCGGGAAGAGATGGATGAACCGCCTCAGGTAGCGGCGGAACTCGATCGCGCTGTGCCAGGGCTGGAAGGCGAAGGTGGTGCACCACATGAACCAGAAGTTCGTCTTGAAGAAGTGCTCACCGAAGCAGTCCGTGATGCGTTTGCCGTCCAGGTGCCCCTCCGGGCTCGCCAGGCACCGGACCAGTTCCAGCCGGTCGCGCTCGGAGAATCCCATCGAGGCGGCGTCGACGATCTTTCCGTCTCCGTCGACGAGACGTGCCACGTCGTCCCAGGCGAACTCCTCGTGCCCCGCCAGGATCTCCTCGGTCACTGACACCGCGGAATCGTCGAGCGTGGGGATCGCGGACAGCAGGTCGTAGGTGCAGCGGAACTCGGCCTCGAACATCCGTCCGCCGCGCATGCTGTAGCCGGCGTCCACACTGCCGCCCGCGTCCAGGCTGCCCCCGACGGTGTGCTGTTCCTCGAAGAGATGGATGTCCGCCCCGTCGAATCCGCCGTCACGGACCAGGAACGTGGCCGCGGCGAGCGCCGCGATCCCGCTGCCCACCAGGTACGCCTTCGCCATCACACAACTCCTCGTTCTCGCCCGCCGATCGGGGAACCACGGCACCCACGTTTTCGTGCGCCCGGGCGCCTGGGCAGTGGGCCGTTGGTCACCTGTGCGGGCCGGGTGGCCCGCGTCCCGGCGAGGCAGCACACGACGGCGGCCCGATCCGTGGACCGTCACCGACCGGGCCGTTCCCACTGAGGCCTTACGCCGACTGCTGACCGCCGCCGCGCCACGGCGGCGCCTCGGTCCGGTGGCCGTCCTCCCAGGCGTGGGCGGCCTTGTCGGTCTGGCGCCGCAGGCGGTCCTGGAGCAGGTCCACGACCTCCCGGCCGGTGGAGTGCTCGGCGAGGACCACCACCTGCCGGCCGCCGACGTACAGGTCTGCCGTGGCCAGCCAGGGGCGGTCGGCATGGCGGACGGCCGCCCGCACGATCCGTACCTCACCGGTGATCGAGGGCAGGCCGGAACGGCCGACGACGGCGTCGATCTTCGTACGGGCGTAGGCGAGGGTCTCCTGGTCCACCGGGCCGTCGAAACGCAGCCGCACCGCGGGTGCGGCCTGGGAGCTGTCGCGCGTCATCGTGGATCCTTTCCTGGAAGGTGCAGGTGGTTCAGGCCGTGCTGTCGGCCAGCCACAGGCCTGGGCCTAAAACCTCGTACCGGATGTGTCGGTGCCGGAATCCCGGCACCGTGCAGCTGGGCGCGGACGTGGTGCATGAAGGGCAGCGGGCCGCACAGGAACACTGCGGCGCCGTCGGGCTCCTCGGCGCCGGGACGCTCGTACCAGAAGAGCGCACGGGCGTGCGGCAGTTCCCGACGAGCTCGCGGGTCTCGGCGCGCAGGGCGTGGTCGGCGGGGACAGGTCGGCGTGCAGGAGCAGCACCCGGCGGGTGGAGTCGCCCGCTTCGAGATGGTCAAGGATGCTCGTCATGGGGGTGCAGCCGATGCCCGCCGAGACCAGCACCAGCGGGTCGGTGCCGGCGGCCGGGCCGTCGAGGAACACGTCCCCGAAGGGTCGAGCAGTTCCGCCCGGTCCCGGAACATCGCCCCGCAGCAGAGTGCGTCGTGATCTCGTCGAGCGCTCCGGCCGCGGCGGGCAGGGTGGCACCTGCCACGGCGGCGGATTCTGCGGACAGCATGGAGCCTCCCGGGCGGGGGAACGGGGCGCGAGGACCGTCGCGTCGAATGCGCGGCGACCTTCTGTTCAGCAGTCGTCCTCCCTAGTTTCGGTGCCGTTTCGGGGCGCTGGAGGGAAGAGGCGCCACACGGCCCATGGGTTGGGGAACTCGGGTCCCATGGCCCGCCCGGACCGTGGGGCCGCACGGCGCCACGGACCTGTCTCTTCGGCTCTGTCCACCGCCGGGCCGGGGGACGTGCCCGCGCGGCTGCGCGGGCACGCGGCCGACGACCCACGTGCGGCCACGACCCCTCGCAGGGCCGTCCCCCTGGCGCGAACGCCGTTTCCGGCAGGGGACGGGGGAACCCCTTCGGATGCCGTGCCCGGCGTCCGCGCCCAACTCAATGATCACTCCGTGACCCCGGGTGGGAGAGGGGCGAGCGGACCTGTCTGAGGGACGTTCGGGTCCTTGCCACGCAGGGGTGGCTCGGTACGTACGGAAGGCCGGAGGCGACTGCTCCCTGGCGAGGAGCAGCGACAGGTCCGGTGTCGTACGAAAGGCCGGCCTTTGCCGCGGCCTCCCGGAGTCAGCCGTGGTGCCCCGCCCGGGGGCGTCGCCCGTCCGCGATGGACCGCATCCGCTCCCGGTATGCGGCCGCGTCGATCCGGCCGTGCAGCCGCTGCTCCACCAACTGCCGCTCGGCCGCCTCGAGCGCGGCGCGACCGCGCCGTGGCCGGGGCCACATCGGACGACGGGCTCCGGGCGACGTCAGCAGACCTCCCGTGTCGTACAACGCGCCCGCGAGAACCAAGAGTTGGAGCACGGCAGCTGCGGTGATCATGGCATCGGTCCCGAGTGGACGGTTCCCGCCGGGACGGGCGGTCACCGCCAGCGTTGCCCGCGCAGCCGGGCAGGGGGAGGGGCCGTCCGGGGCACCCCAGGGGCCTTGCGGCCGCGGTGGCCGGAGAGCGGCGTTGTGCTAGGCGTTCCGCAGGCGGAGCCGCTCATGTCACAGCTCCGTGCCCCTTGAGCGGAGTGCTGCCGAGGACGGGCAACTCGACGCACTCGGCGGTGCGGACGACATTCCTGAGCACGGTGCCGAACAGCCGGGGCATGCCGCGGATGCCCTCCTCGACCGGGACGATCCTCGGGGGGCCAGTTCGAGCCGCTCGCCGCGCAGTCGCATCCGGCACTGCCCGGCGGCCCGGATGTTCTTCGACCAGTCGGAATCCCGCCCGAAGTTGATGCCGATCACGACCGTGGCGTCCGTGCGGAGGGCCCGCAGCGGCGTGTGGCGCACCGTGCCGGAGACGTGGCCGATGTGTACGAGATCGGCGAAGGCGAGATGACCCGCGAGGCGGAGCGTCAGCGAGGTGGCCCGGTCGCTCGCCCGGAAGTACGGCCGGCACATCGCCCAGGACACCACCGGGTGGCGGCGCGTCGTCGCCTCCCCGGCGCCCGAGCGCATCGTGGAGACCGACACCATCCACCAACTCCTCAGCAACGGCACGCTGGTGATCTGTGCCGGCGGCGGAGGCGTCCCCGTCACCGCCGACCGGACAACGCTGCCCTCAGCGGCGTCGAGGCCGTCGTCGACAAGGACCTGACGGCCGCCCTGCTCGCCGAGGACCTCAAGTCCGACGTGCCCGACGCCACCCCGCCGAGCTGCGCCGGGCCGGTCTTTCCGTCGGCTCGATGGGACCCAAGGCCGAGGCGGCCGCCCGGTTCGTGGAACGCACCGGCGCCCTGGACGCGGCCTACGAGATCGTGCACGGCCGCTCCGGCACGCTGTGCGGCCCGCCCTGCCCGCAGCCTGAGAAGCGTTGGGCATCCGCTGTGCGTGGGCCGACCGGTCCTCGGCGGGGACTTGAGGCCCCTCCTGCGTCGCCCGCGCCGCCCGGAAACTGGCAGAGCAACCCCGAAGGAGGTCCGCACATGTCCACCATCACCGTCGGCCTCGACGGCTCACCGCAGAGTCTCGCCGCCGCCGACTGGGCCGCCCGCGAGGCAGTACAACGCGGGGCGGCGCTGTGCCTGCTGCACGCCCGGGAACCGCAGTCCCACCTGATCCCGGCCCTCGCCGGAGTCCCCGCCCCGGGCGCGGTCGATGCGCAGCATGCGTGGGCCAAGACCCTGCTGCACGATGCGCGGTCCCGGCTCGCGCACCGCCACCCCGGTCTGGACATCGGCGTACAGCAGACCGGGGGGCAGCCGGTCGCGGCCCTCCTGGCCGCCGCGGAGGAGGCTGACCTGCTGGTCCTCGGATCCCGGGGTCTCGGAACGGTCGCCGGGTTCCTGGTCGGCTCCGTCTCCCTCGCCGTGGTGGCCCGTGCCGCGCGGCCCGTCGTTCTCGTCCGGGCCGGCGAGCGTGCCCAGGACGAGCATCTGCCCGACGCCTCGGGCGGCGCGTCCACCACCACTCCGTATCGCGATGTGCTGCTCGGGCTGGACCTGGACGACCCCGGCGACGCGCTCATCGGCTTCGCGTTCGACGCGGCCCTGCGCCGCGCAAGCGGCCTGCAGATCATCCACGGCTGGAGCCTGCCGACCTCCTACGGCTACGGCAGCGCCATGGACGTAGGGGTGAACGAGGAACTGGCCGAGCAGGTGCGGCACGCACTGACCGACACCCTGCGGCCGTGGCAGGACAAGTTCCCCGGCGTCGAGGTGCATGCGCAGGCCGTGATCGGCAGCGCAGGCCGTCATCTCGCACACGCCTCACGCGATGCGGGCCTGGTCGTCGTGGGCCGCAGCGAACGCCACACTTCGATCGGCGGTCACATAGGTTCCGTGGCCCACGCAGTGCTGCAGCATGCCGCCGCACCGGTCGCGGTGGTGCCGCACGACTGATCTCCCAGGTCGTCAACAGACGGAGGCGGGCCACGAACTGGCCACAGCGGTGATCACGCCCACGTCCAGCAGCACACCGACGCTCAGCCACGGGTCGAACCAGACCGCCTTGAGCACCAGCCCGCTCGATGCGGCGACAAGGCCGGCCGTGGGCCACCAGCCGGCGCCCGGGCGGACCCCCACGGCCGCCGGCACCCACGAGTGCCCGGGTGTGAACGGGGCCGCCGTGCCGGGCTGTTGCGGCGCCGTCCACACGCCGGGGTGCAACAGCCCGTGCACGATCAGGAACGCCGCCACCAGCAGGGGGGTCACGACACGTCGTCGGGCGCGAAGGGTTCGCGGGGCTCGGTGCCGCCCATGTCGAGCCGGAAGGGCGGGTAGGTGTCCGTCATCAGAGCGGCGTAGGCGGCCACCCGAAGCACCCACCGGTTGAGCCCGAGGATCAGGTCGAACAGGGCCCGCGGGTACTTCTCGGTGAAGGCCAGCGTGACGGCGGCGATCAGCGCCAGCACGGCCACCAGCCCGCCGTCCCACCAGCCGAGATGCCACCCGCCGAGGAAGAACCCGATGACGATGTAGTGCGGGATGGCCAGCAGCCACCACTTCACCAGGACCAGCCCCCGGGAGAGCCGCTCGGGGTAGGCGATGTCCAGCCGCGCGGGGTAGTCGGGCTCCTCGCCCAGGCTGAACGGCGGGTACCGGTCGGTGGCCAGGGCGCCGTACGAGTAGTACGCCACCCGCCAACTCCAGCGCAGTACACCGAGGTTGAAGTCGAACAACGGGCGCGGATAGCGCTCGGTGAACAGGATGCCGAAGAACGCGACCACGCTCACCAGGGTGAAGGCGATCCAGAGGAAGAACAGCACCACGTAGTGCGGAATCACCAGGATCCACTTCACCAGCCACAGCCAACGGGACAGGGGCACGTCGAGCACCGCGTTCACCCGCACAGGACGGTCAGGTGTTCCCGCCAGGGTCGTCATGGCGATCAGCTCCTTCGGCCCGTGGCGCCGCCGCGGCGACCTGGGCCCAAGTCCAGCGTGGGCGCCGAAGCCCGGCCCGGGCGAGGGCCGTTGGGGTCGATGCGGGGGCTGTCGGTCCCGGTCACGGGGGCTCGCCTCGGCCGCCGTCCGGGCGGCTTGCCCAGGTGTTCGTGAGACGGATGCCGGTGACCAGGCCGGGCCGGATGCGGACCGCGTAGTCCATGGTCTGCTGCACCCACGGATGCAGCAGCCGCCGATAGCGGGCCAGCTCCTCCGGGTCGGTCACCAGCTGGGCGTAGCCGGTGGCGACCACGCTCCAGCCGAGGTGTGTGGCCGGGTCGATGGTGTCGGCCTCGTAGGCCACGACCACGCCCGACGGGGCGGACTCGCGCGCTCGGGAGGTCAGGGCCGCGCCCTCATGGGTGCGGATGACGATGTCACCGCGATCCAGGATGTGGTTGACCGGCCGGATGGTCGGCAGTGCGTGCCGCGTGAAGACGATCCTGCCCACGGACACGCTGCCCAGCAGCCGCAGCGCTTCATCGCCGTCCAGCTCGATGCTCAGGCGCGGCCCGACGGGGACCGGCTGGGTGTTGTCGAGGCGCATGGCGGTTTCCGTACGGGTCGGCGGCTCACTCCTGACCGTCCATGGAACCGCCCTGTCTCAGCAGGGGTAAGGGCCGTTCGGCCCTCATCCGCGTCCGGCCGGCCCAGGGGCCTCGCGAGCGGGTCCGGCGGTGGACCGAAGGGGCACCGGGGGAAGGAGACAGGCGCAGGGATCGGGGCCGACCGGCCCTGGTTCCGCGGGCGCTCAGGGGCGAACATCTCGGAAACCGGCGCAGGCAATCCGGCGCGGGAGGCAGGACAAGGAGCATTCGATGGCGGACGGCGAGCGGCCGGGCCCGGACAGCCCGATCCGGGTCTTCCTGCTGGACGACCACGAAGTGGTACGCCGCGGGGTGCGCGACCTCCTCGACGACGAGCCGGACATCACCGTGGTCGGTGAGGGATCCACGTCGAGCAGGCCATGGTCCGTGTTCCGGCGCTCCGGCCGCAGGTGGCCGTGCTGGACGTGCGGCTGCCCGACGGCGACGGCGTGACGGTCTGCCGGGAGCCGCGCTCACGGCTGCCCGAGCCGGCCTGCCTCATGCTGATCTCGTTCGACGACGAGGAGGCCCTGCCCGACTCGATCACGGCGGGCGCGTCCGGGTACGTCCTGAAACAGATCCAGGGCTGCGACCTGGTGTCCGCCGTGCGTACGGTCGCGGCGGGACAGCTCGATCCGAGCGCCACCACCAGGCCGCCCGGCGGCTGTTCCTCGCCGAGAAGACGGTGAAGAACCACATCTCCCGCCTGCCGGCCGAACTCGGCGTGGAACGGCGCATCCAGGCCGCCGTCATCGCCACCCAGGCCGAGGACCGGCTCCGGCGGCAGGGCCACTGGCACCCAGGGCCGAACGTCCTCCGCTCGTCCCCGTCCGGCCCAAGCCCCGCCCGGCCCGCCGTCAGCAGGCTGGCGGCAGACCCCGGACACAGCCGGGCGACGATCGGGAGGGCGACGGACATGAGCGTACGCGTGGGCATCAACGGCTTCGGCCGCATCGGACGCAACTACCTGCGCTGTGTGCTGGAGCGGGCCGAGGGCGGCACCGGCACACCCGTCGAGGTCGTGGCGGTCAACGACATCACCTCCCCGGCGGCGCTGGCCCATCTGCTGGAGTACGACTCCACGTACGGTCGGCTGCACCGCACCGTCGAGCACGACGACAGCTCCCTGACGGTCGACGGCCACCGCATCGCCGTGACCGCCGAACGCGACCCGGCCGCCCTCGCCTGGGGCGAGCACGGGGTGGACGTGGTCATCGAGTCCACCGGCCGCTTCCGCACCCGCGAGCAGGCCGGAGCGCACCTGAGGGCGGGCGCCCGAAAGGTGCTGCTGTCCGTGCCGGGGAAGGGCGTCGACGCCACTCTCGTGATGGGCGTCAACGAAGGCACCTACGACCCCGACAGCGACCACGTCGTCTCCAATGCCTCCTGCACCACCAACTGCGTGGCCCCCATGGTGAAGGTGCTCGACGAGCACTTCGGCATCGTCAAGGGCCTGATGACCACCATCCACGGCTACACCAACGACCAGGTGGTCCTGGACCGCCCGCACAAGGACCTGCGCCGTGGCCGCAGCGCCGCCGTCAACATCATCCCCACCAGCACCGGGGCCGCACGGGCCGTCGGTCTGGTCCTGCCGGAGCTGGCCGGCACCCTCGACGGCATCGCCGTACGCGTGCCCGTGGAGGACGGCTCGCTGACCGACCTGAGCGTGCTGCTCCGACGGCCGGTGACCGCGGACGAGATCAACGCCGCATACCGGGAGGCGGCGGACGGTCCGCTGAAGGGAGTCCTGCGGGTCTCCGACGCCCCGATCGTCTCCCGCGACGTCGTCGGCGACCCTGCCTCGTGTGTGCTGGACGCCCCGCTGACCCAGGCGAACGGCGAGCTGGTCAAGGTCTTCGGCTGGTACGACAATGAGTGGGGTTACACCAACCGGCTCATCGACCTGACCGAGTACGTCGCCGCCCGCCTGCCGCGCCCCTGACCGGAGAACGAGCCCGGCCGACCTGGCCCGTTCCGTACCGCCGCCTGCCCTGGACCGTTACCGTGGCACATGACCGGGCGGTCGGCCGCCGCTGAGGCAACCGGAGCTGGAGGATCTGCCGTGGGAAGCCCTGAGGAGTCCCAGGCGCCGCGCGTACGGTTGCCGCAGCTGAGGCTGGACGAGCTCCTGGGGGAGCTGCAGGCCCGGCTGGACGCGGCGCGCGGAACCCGCGACCGGGTGCACAGCCTGCTGGAGGCCGTGCTCTCGGTGGGCCGGGAGCTCGACCTGGAACAGGCACTGCGCAGCATCGTGGAAGCCGCGGCGACGCTGGTGGACGCGGAGTACGCCGCCCTCGGCGTGATCGGACCGGACGGCAAGCGCCTGTCGGCCTTCCACACGATCGGGGTCACGGAGGAGCAGATCGCCAGGATCGGCCCGTTCCCCGAGGGCCACGGCATCCTCGGGGAGCTCATCAGCCACCCCGAGCCCCTGCGGCTGGCCAAGATCTCCCAGCATCCTGCGTCATACGGCTTCCCGGCCCACCACCCGCCGATGAACACCTTCGTCGGGGTCCCCATCCGGGTGCGCGACCAGGTGTTCGGCAACCTGTATCTGACCGAGAAGCGTGGGGGCGTGCAGTTCGACGAGGAGGACGAGTCGGTCCTGGCGACGCTGGCCGTGGCGGCCGGTGTCGCCATCGACAACGCCCGCCTGTACGAGGAGTCCCGGCTGCGCGAGCGCTGGCTGCAGGCGAACGCGGAGATCACCCACGACCTGATGTCCGGCCGGGCGCGCACCGATGTGCTCCGCCTCATCGCCGACCGGGCCGGGGAGATCACCGGATCGGCCCTGGCAGCGGTCGCACTGCCCATGGAGGACACCGCCTCGCTCGCCGTGGAGATCGCCGTCGGGCTGGATGCCGAGGCTCATCGCGGCCTCGTGCTGCCCATGGACCGGAGCCTGATGGGGCTGGCCTTTTCCGAGGTCGCCCCGGTGACCAGCGAGGATGCCGCGCACGACGAACGGATCTCGCGGGAGCCCGTGCGTTTCGAGGGGCTGGGCCCCGCCGTGGCCGTGCCCATCGGCACGGGCGAGCCCGGCCCGCGAGGTGTGGTCCTGCTGGCGCGCAAAGCCGGCCAGCCGATGTTCACGGACATGGAGACCGTGCCCCTGCAGGCCTTCGCCGCGCAAGCCGCCATCGCGATGGAACTGGCCGAACGCCGCCAGGACGCCGAGCAGATCGCGGTGCTCAAGGACCGTGACCGGATCGCCCGGGACCTGCACGACCTGGCGATCCAGCGGCTGTTCGCCACCGGTATGACCCTGCAGAGCGCGGGACGCTTCATCGAGCACCAGGAGGCCGCCGAACGCGTGGTGCGGGCGGTCGACGACCTGGACGAGACCATCAAGATCATCAGGTCGACGATCTTCGGTCTGCGGGAGCGTGAGGGCGGTGCCGGAACCGGGCTGCGGGCGCGGGTGGTGCGTGTGGTCGGCGAGGCAGCCCCGGTACTGGCCTTCGCGCCCAGTGTGCGGATGGAAGGGCTGCTGGACACCGACGTGCCGCAGCACATCGCCGCCCATGTCGAGGCAGTCCTCTCCGAGGCCCTGACCAACATCGCGCGGCACGCCGGCGCCGACCGCGCCGACGTCGTCCTGGAGACCGACGGCCGCGAGGTACGGCTGACGGTCACGGACAACGGCGCGGGCATCCCGCCCGGGGGCCGCCGCAGCGGCCTGCGGAACATGGCCGAGCGGGCCGAGCAGCTGGGCGGAGCGCTGGACCTCGACACCGGGCCCGGGAGGGGCACCGTACTGGCCTGGCACGTCCCGCTGCCCCGGGAATAGCGGCCCCCACCTCCTCGTGGCCACCGCCTCCTGACGTGAGCCCACCAGGCCCTGTCGCAGGGGCCCTTCGGCCTCTGCACCCCTGCCCGCCGCGCGGGTGAGGCTGGTGGGGCCGGACCGGGAGGACGGCATACAGGAGGTGGCATGGAAGCTTCCGCCGCGGCCTCGGCCCCTGCGCTGCGCGCCGCACACGAGCGATTCGTGACTGCGCCCCAGGCCCCGCCGGGCGTGCGCAGTCTGGTGGCCGAGTCATGGCGGCGCTGCGTCGCCACCGACGTACGCGCCGACGGCGGCCGGCTGCCGTCCCTGCGCACCACGCCCGAGGAACTGGCCTCCTACCGCCGCACCCACCCGCTGGCCGGGGTGCTGCCCCTGTTCCGGGAACTGCTGGGGGCCGGGGCTGCCGACGACGGGCACCTCTTCGCGGTCGGCGATGCGGACGGGACCCTGCTGTGGGTCGAGGGCGACCGCGCGACCGTCGGACGTGCCGAGGCCATGCACTTCGCCGAGGGCGCCCAGTGGTCCGAGCCACAGGCAGGAACGAACGCCCCGGGCACCGCACTGGAGTTGGCGCGCCCCGTCCAGATCGTCACCGGCGAGCACTACAGTGCCGCCGCGCACGCCTGGTCGTGCGCCGCAGCGCCCGTGCGCGACCCCGCCACCGGCCGCGTCCTCGGCGTCGTCGACCTCACCGGCGGCGCCAGCATCGCCACCCCGCCCGCGTTCGCCGCGGTGCGTGCGGCCGCGCTGGCGGCACAGGCGGAGCTCGCGCACCGGCCGTCGGCGCCGCTCGGCACCGGCGCATGGGCGCCCGGGGCACGTCTGAGAGCTCTCGGCCGGGACAGTGCCGTGCTCGAGACCGACGGGCGGGTGCTCCAGCTCAGCCGGCGGCACAGCGAGATCGTCGTCGCGCTCGCCCTGGCGGGCCACGGCGTGAGCGGGGAACGGCTCGCCGTCGACCTGTCCGAGCGCGAGGTGCCCGCCTCCACGCTGCGCGCCGAGATGACCCGGCTGCGCGCGGTCCTAGGCCCCGACCTGCTCGGCTCACGCCCGTACACGCTCCTGTGCACCGCTCACACCGACTTCGGCGACGTCGCCGACCTGCTCGCTGCGGGACGGGTGGCCGAGGCCCTGGCCCGCTACACCGGTCCGCTCCTGCCGTGTTCCGACGCACCCGTCGTGGTGGAGCAACGGCGGTGTCTGGAACAGCAGTTGCGTGGCGCCGTGCTGGCCGCCGGCGACACGGCGCTGCTGCGCCGCTGGGTGGGCGCCGAGTGGGGAGCCGCCGACGCCTCCGCATGGCTGACCCTCGCCCACCGGCTGCCGGGCGGCTCGGCGCAGCGGGCGGCCGCCGCGGCCCGCGCCCGCGCACTGGACTCCCGCCCGGGCGTCCCGCCGCAGGTCGCGCCGCATGCAGCGTGGTTGCAGCGTTCCCGCTCCTAGCGTTCGAGCATGACCCGATCGTCGTGTCCGGAAAGGGGACGATCATGAAGTACGAGCCTCCCGGCAGGCCCGGCAGTCCCGTGGACGTCGCGCCCCGGTACGAGAACTTCATCGGCGGCAAGTGGCAGGCGCCCAGCACCGGCCAGTACTCCGTCAACCTGTGCCCCGCGACCGCGAAGCCGGTCTGCGAGGTCCCGAAGTCCGGCGCCGAGGACATCGAACTCGCCCTGGACGCCGCCCACGCCGCCAAGGACGCCTGGGGGGAGGCATCCACGGCCCAGCGCGCGGCGGTCCTGAACAAGGTGGCCGACGCCATCGACGCGCACCGCGAGGAACTCGCCGTCGCCGAGAGCTGGGACAACGGCAAGCCGGTCCGCGAGACCCTGGCCGCCGACATCCCCCTCGCCGCCGACCACTTCCGCTACTTCGCGTCCGCCGTCCGGGCCGAGGAGAGCGAGATCACCGAGATCGACAAGGACCTGATCGCCTACCACTTCCACGAGCCGCTGGGCGTGGTCGGCCAGATCATCCCCTTCAACTTCCCGCTGCTGATGGCGGCGTGGAAGCTGGCCCCGGCCCTGGCCGCGGGCAACACCTCGGTGCTCAAGCCCGCCTCGCCGACCCCGTGGTCGATCCTGAAGCTGATGGAGGTCGTCGGCGACATCCTGCCGCCCGGCGCGGTCAACGTCGTGAACGGGCCCGGCGCCGAGATCGGCAAAGCGCTCGCCACCAACAAGCGCATCGCCAAGGTCGCCTTCACCGGCGAGACCACCACGGGCCGGCTGATCATGCAGTACGCGTCTCAGAACATCATCCCGGTCACCCTGGAACTGGGCGGCAAGTCGCCGAACATCTTCTTCGACGACGTGGCCGCGAAGGACGACGACTTCCTGAACAAGGCAGTCGAGGGACTCGTCCTGTACGCGTTCAACAAGGGCGAGGTCTGCACCTGCCCCTCCCGCGCACTCGTCCAGGAGGACATCTACGAGGAGTTCATGGGCCGCTGCCTGGAGCGCATCCGCGCCATCAAGCAGGGCGACCCCCTCGACACCGCGACCATGATCGGTCCTCAGGTGTCGAAGCAGCAGATCGAGAAGATCGCCTCGTACGTCGAGATCGGTCTGAAGGAGGGCGCCGAACTGCTGGCCGGCGGCCACCGGCCGGCCCTGGTCGGCGAGTTCGCGGACGGCTACTTCTACGAGCCGACCGTCCTCAAGGGCCACAACAAGATGCGGGTCTTCCAGGAGGAGATCTTCGGACCCGTCCTCGCCGTCACCACCTTCAAGGACGAGGCCGAGGCACTGGAGATCGCCAACGACACGCTCTACGGCCTCGGCGCCGGCGTGTGGAGCCGCGACGGCGCCCTCGCCTACCGCATGGGCCGCGCCATCAAGGCGGGCCGGGTCTGGACGAACTGCTACCACCAGTACCCGGCGGGCGCGGCGTTCGGCGGCTACAAGGTCTCCGGCATCGGCCGCGAGACGCACAAGATGATGCTCGAGCACTACAGCCAGACCAAGAACCTCCTGGTCAGCTACAGCGACAAGCCGCTCGGGCTGTTCTAGGAGGAGGCGGCGACATGTCCGAGAAGGTCGAATACGGCACCGTCGGGCGCGTCACCGCCACGCGGGCGGCGCGCAGGGCCATCGCGGCCCTGTGCGCCGCCCACGGCGGGCCCGTGATGTTCGTCCAGTCGGGCGGCTGCTGCGACGGAAGCGACCCGATGTGCTTCCCCGGCGGCGAATTCGCCCTGGGAGGCGGCGACATGCTCGTCGGCGTCGTGGACGGCTGCACGTTCCACATGGACGCCGAACAGTACGAGGCGTTCGGCCGCCCCTGCTACGTCCTGGACGTCGAAGAGGGCACGCCGGGCGGATTCTCCCTCGCAGCCGGGGACGGGCTGCACTTCGTGACCCGGGTCAAGGCACCGGAGAACAGGACGAGTTGAGGAGCAGATCGATGAAGGCAGCAGTGGTCACCGACTTCGGGAAGCCCCTGGAGATCCAGGACCTGCCCGTCCCCGAGCCCGGCCCCGGCCAGGTGCTCGTCAAGATGGAGGCCTCCGGCCTCTGCCACACCGACATCCACGCCGCCCACGGCGACTGGCCCGTCAAGCCGCAGCCGCCGTTCGTCCCCGGCCACGAGGGCATCGGCACCGTACAGGCCGTCGGCGCCGGTGTCCCGGCCGAGCTGGCCGGCAAGCGGGTCGCCATACCGTGGCTCGGCTCGTCCTGCGGCACCTGCCGCTACTGCGTGTCGGGCTGGGAGACGCTGTGCGAGAGCCAGGTCAACTCCGGTTATTCCGTGGACGGTTGCTATGCCGAGTACGCCCTCGCGAACGCGGGCGCGGTGGTCGAGGTGCCCGAGGGCGTCAGCTCCCTCGACGCGGCACCGCTGACCTGCGCGGGCGTCACCACGTACAAGGCGATCAAGGTCGCGAAGGTGGTCCCGGCCGAACGGGTCGCGGTCTTCGGCATCGGCGGTCTCGGCCACCTGGCCCTGCAGTACGCGCGCCTCGTCGGCGGCCTGGTCACCGCCGTCGACGTGGAACCCGACAAGCTGGGCCTGGCACACCGGCTCGGCGCCGACCAGACCGTCAACGCCCGCACGCACGACCCCGTCGAGGAGATCAAGAAGGCCGGCGGCGCGGACGTCGCGGTTGTGCTCGCCGCCGCTCCGAAGGCATTCGAGCAGGCCTACAAGTCCCTCAACCGCGGCGGACGCCTGGTCATGGTCGCCCTGCCCGCCGACAACGCCGCGATCAACGTGCCGATCTTCGAGACCGTCCTCGGCGGCATCTCCGTCATCGGCTCCATCGTCGGCACCCGCCAGGACCTCGCCGAGGTGTTCGCGCTGCACGCGGCCGGACGCACCCAGGTCATCGCCGAAACGCGCCGCCTGGACGAGGTCAACGACTCCTTCGACGAGGTCCTCGGCGGACGGGCCGAAGCCCGGCTCGTCTTCGAATTCTGAGGCCCGCGACCCAGCGGACCACAGGGAGAGGCAGCAGATCATGCCCACCGTCACCGTAGGCGCCGTACGGGAGCGGGCACCCGGCGAACGCCGTGTCGCCCTCGTCCCCGAGGCGGTAACTCTCCTGATCCGGGCCGGACTTGACGTCCTGGTCGAAACCGGGGCAGGCTCCGGTGCCTGGTTCACCGACGCCGGCTACACCGACGCCGGCGCGACCGTCGTGCCCTCGGAGGAACTGTACGCACGCGCGGACGCCGTCCTGTGCGTCGGCCCGCCGGACCCGGAGACCGCCGAGTCGCTGCGTGCCGGACAGAGCCTGATCGGCCTGCTCGAACCGCTGCGCCACCCCGCCCTGGCCCGCGAACTGGCCGAGCGCGGAGTGCGGACGGTGAGCCTCGACCTGCTGCCGCGCACCCTCAGCCGCGCCCAGTCCATGGACGCGCTGACCTCCCAGGCCAATGTCGCCGGCTACAAGGCTGCCGTGCTCGCGGCCGACTCCTACGACCGGTTCTTCCCGATGCTGACCACCGCGGCGGGCACCATGCGCCCCGCGCAGGTCCTCGTCCTCGGCGCCGGAGTGGCCGGACTGCAGGCGATCGCCACGGCCCGCCGCCTCGGCGCCGTCGTCACGGCCTACGACGTACGCCCCGCGGCACGAGAGGAGGTGGAGTCGCTCGGCGCCCGATTCCTCGACATCCAGCACCCGTCAGGCACCGGATCGGGCGCCGGACAGGGCGGCTACGCACGGGAGTTGACCGAGGCGGAACAGCAGGCCCAGCGAGCGGCGCTGGACGCGCACGTCGCCCGTACCGACATCGTGATCACCACGGCCCGGGTGCCGGTCCGCAAGCCGCCGTTGCTGGTCACCGCCGAGGCCGTCGAGGCCATGAAGCCCGGTTCGGTGGTCGTCGACCTCGCCGCGAGCGAACTCGGCGGAAACGTCGAGGTCTCCGAACCCGACAAGACGCAGGTCCTGGCGGGTGGAGTCACCGTCATCGGCGCCGGACGGCTGCCGTCCGCGATGGCGACCGCCGCGTCCACGGCCTACGCCCGCAACCTGGTCGCGCTCCTGCGCCACCTCGTGCACGACGGCGAACTGCTCTTCGACCCGGCCGACGAGATCACGGCCGCGCTCACGGGAGGAGCCCTCTCATGAACAACCTCGATCTCCTCACCGCAGTCACCGTCTTCGTGCTGAGCGTCCTGGTCGGCGTCGAGGTCATCAGCAAGGTCCCCGCGACCCTGCACACCCCCCTGATGTCCGGCTCCAACTCCGTGCACGGCATCGTCGTCATCGGCGCCATGCTGATCGCGGCCGAGTCGCACACCTGGCTGGGCCACGTCCTCGCCTTCGCGGCGATGGTGTTCGGAGCGATGAACGTCGTCGGCGGATATGTCGTCACCGACCGCATGCTGGAGATGTTCAAGGCCAGGCCCACCACGTCGGACACTCCTGAGAAGGCGGAGGTGTGAGCACCATGGACACGGTCTCCAACGCCGTCCACTACGTCTTCCTCGCCACGGCCGCCTGCTTCGTCCTCGGCCTGCACCTGATGAACCACCCGCGCACGGCCCGACGGGGCAACACGATCTCCGCCGGGGCCATGGCCGTCGCGATCGCCGCCACGGTGTGGCTGGTGGCGCACGAAGGCGCCATCAGCAGGACCGGCTGGCTGGTGCTGGCCTCCGGCGGTCTCGTCGGCGCCGCGCTCGGCCTGTACGCCGCACGCGAGGTCAAGATGACCGCCATGCCCCAACTGGTCAGCCTCTTCAACGCGGTCGGCGGCGGGGCGGCCGCGCTCATCGCCGTCAACGACCTGCTCCAGGCCGAACACCCGGCCGCGCTCGGGGCACGGGTCTCCCTGCCCGGCGCCCTGGACATCGTCATCGGCGCGGTCACCTTCTCCGGATCGCTGATCGCGGCAGGCAAGCTCCAGGGAGTCGTCTCCGGGGCGCCGCTGGCGTTCCCGGGAGCACGGCTGCTGAACGTGGTGCTGCCGGCCTCCTTCGCCGCCGGCACCGTCTGGCTGGTCCTGTCGCCGGACTCCCGTACCGCCCTGTACGGGCTGGTCGCCGTCGCCCTGCTGTTCGGCGTGACGATGGTGCTTCCGATCGGCGGCGCGGACATGCCCGTCGTCATCGCCCTGCTGAACGCCTTCACCGGATCCGCGGTCGCCATGGCGGGCTTCGTCCTGAACGAGACCGCCCTGATCATCGCGGGCATGCTGGTCAGCTCCTCGGGCGGCATCCTCACCAAGCTGATGGCCGACGCCATGAACCGGTCGGTCGCGGGCGTCGTGGTCGGCGGCTTCGGTACCGGCGACAGCGCACCGGTTGCCGGCGGCGGAACTCCCGCCCAGGTGCGGCCGGTCTCGGCGGACGACGTGGCGATCCAACTGGCGTACGCGAGCAAGGTCATCTTCGTCCCCGGCTACGGCCTCGCCGCGGCCCAGGCACAGCACGAACTCGGCGACCTCGCCAAGATGCTCACCGACCACGGCGTCGACGTCAGTTACGCCGTTCACCCGGTCGCGGGCCGCATGCCCGGACACATGAACGTGCTCCTGGCCGAGGCCAATGTCCCCTACACCCAGCTGAAGGAGATGGACGAGGTCAACCCCGAATTCCCGCAGGCAGACGTCGCCCTCGTGATCGGCGCCAACGACGTCACCAACCCGATCGCCCGCCGTCCGGGCAACGCGATCTCGGGCATGCCGATCCTCGACGTCGACAGGGCCAAGAGCGTCGTCGTCATCAAACGCTCGATGGGCCACGGTTACGCCGGCATCGACAACGAGCTCTACACCGATCCGAAGACCGGGATGTTCTTCACCGACGCCAAGAAGGGACTGAACGAACTGAAGGCGGCCGTGGGCGAGTTCGTCGGCTGACCCACGGCCTGCGCGCCGGGGCCGCTCTGCGGGCGGCCCCGGCGGTGTGCCCGGTCACGGGACTTGCAGCAGCGGGATCAGGCCGGCGATCCTCTCCAGCCGGCTGGCCGGGCCTGGATCTGCTCCAGCTCGTCGAGCGGCCGGCCGCAGTCGGCCCGTCGTAGGCATCCAGCGCCCGTCGGTCGTGCTCGGCGTCCTGGTCGACGCGCACTGCGACGAACAGTGCCGCGGCGAGTTCCGCCTACGGGGGTTGCGTAGCGGTGGGCCAGGTCCTGCGGGTCGGTCTCGATCACGTACGTCTCCTTGCCGGAAGGGAAGAGCTCGCTTGGACTCGATCCTTCGGCCCGCGGACAAGACCGGCAATTCCCTCCGGGAAATGAGGGATCGCGTGGGTCCGGCTCACTCCTCCGGCACCATGTCGATCGCCCCGCACGGGCATTCGGCCGCGCACAGCCCGCACCCCTTGCAGTAGTCGAGGTCGATGGTGAACCCCTTGCCCGGCCCCAGCTTGATGATCGCGTTGTCCGGGCAGACGCCGTAGCAGTTGTCGCACTCGAAGCAGTTGCCGCAGGACATGCAACGCCGGGCCTCGAACAGTGCCGTGGACTCGTCGAGCCCTTGCACCACCTCGTCGAACGTCGAGACGCGTCGGGCGAGTTCGAGCGTCGGTCGTACGGAGGCCGGGGCGTCGGAGTAGTACCAGGTGTTGAGCCGGTCGGTCGACGCGAGGCCGTGCTTGGGGCCGGGGTCGTACGACGTGCCGCGCAGGTACGCGTCGATGTGCCGGGCCGCCTTCTTGCCGTGCCCGACGGCCACCGTGACCGTGCGCTCGGCCGGCACCATGTCGCCGCCCGCGAAGATGCCCTCGCGCCCGGTCATCAGCCCGTCGGCCACCTGGACCATGCCGTGGTCCACGGTCAGCTCCGGTACGTCCCGCAGCAGGGACAGGTCCGAGTCCTGGCCGAGCGCCAGCACCACGCTGTCCGCCGCCAGCTCCTCGAACTCGCCGGTGGGCTGCGGGAATCCGGTCTCGTCGAGTTCCATCCGCTCGATGGTCAGCCGGCCCTCGTCGGCGTGCCTGATCGTGGAGAGCCACTTCATCCGCACGCCCTCCTCCAGCGCCTCCTCGACCTCGATGTCGTGCGCGGGCATACGGTCCCGGGTGCGCCGGTAGACCACCACGGCGTCGGTCGCGCCGAGCCTGCGGGCGGTACGGGCCGCGTCCATGGCCGTGTTGCCGCCGCCGTAGACGGCGACCCTGCGGCCCAGCAGCGGCCGGTCCTCGCCCTCCATGCTGCCCAGCAGCGTCACCGCGTCGAGGATGCGGGCGCTGTCACCGGCCGGGATGTAGGCACGCTTGCCGATGCCCGCGCCCACCGCCAGGAACACGGCGTCGAAGCCGCCGTCCCGCTGCGCGGCCGGCACGTCGTCGACCTTCGTGCCGAGCTCCAGCCGGACGCCCAGCGCCGTGATCCGGTCGATCTCGGCGTCCAGTACCTCGCGCGGCAGCCGGTAGCGCGGAATGCCGTAGCGCATCATCCCGCCGGGCTTCTCCTGTGCCTCGCGGATCGTCACCTCGTGGCCGAGCAGCCGCAGGTGGTACGCGGCCGACAGCCCGGCCGGACCCGAGCCGACGACCAGGACGCGCTTGCCCGAGGTCGTGTCCGGCACGGGAACCGTCCAGCCCCGCTTGATCGCCTCGTCGCCCAGGAACCGCTCGATCGAGTTGATGCCGACCGCGTTGTCGACCTGCACCCGGTTGCAGGCGGTCTCGCAGGGGTGATAGCAGACGCGTCCCATCACGGCGGGCAGCGGATTGTCCCGCATCAGCTGCCGCCACGCGGACCCGTAGTCGCCGCTCTCCGCGTGGAACAGCCACTGCTGGATGTTCTCCCCGGCAGGGCAGGCCTGGTTGCACGGCGGCATCCGGTCGACGTACACGGGACGTTCGGTGCGCCAGGCACCGGTGTGGTTCGCCAGGCTGGAGCCGACGTTCAGAGTGATCGCGAACGGTTTGTCCTTCACGACGCCGCCTCCTCATGGGCCAGCAACCGGAAGCGGGCGATGTTGCGGTCGGCGGTCCGCTGCAGACGGGCGATGACGTCCGTGCGCAGCTCCGGCCGGAAGAGGTGCGCGTAGCGCTTCTGCGGGCGCAGGTACTCCTCGACCGGCAGGCGCCGCCGGATCGGTGTGACGTCGGTGACCTTGCCGTCGAGGGCCTCGAACACCGGGAACAGCCCGGTCTGCTCGGCCAGACGCGCGATGCGCACCGTGTCGTGGGACGCCGTGCCCCAGCCCAGCGGGCAGGGCACCAGCACATGCAGATAGCGGGCGCCGCGCATGCCCATCGCCCGGTGCACCTTGGCCTCCAGGTCGCGCAGACCCGCGACGGTGGCCGTGGCGACGTACGGGATATCGTGGGCCATCGCGATCAGCGGCAGGTTCTTGCCCTGTCCGAAGGGGGCCCCGGGCTCCTCGCCCACCGCCTGGGTGGTGGCGGTGCGCGCGCTCGGGGGAGTGGCCCCGGAGCGCTGCACACCGGTGTTCATGTACGCCTCGTTGTCGTAACAGACGTACAGGACGTCGTCGTTGCGCTCGAACATGCCGGACAGGCAGCCGAGGCCGATGTCGACGGTGCCGCCGTCGCCGCCCTGCCCGACCACGCGGATGTCGGTGCGGCCCTTGGCGCGCAGTGCGGCGGCGACGCCCGCGGCGACCGCGGGCGCATTGCCGAACAGCGAGTGCAGCCAGGGCAGTTGCCACGACGTCTCCGGATACGGCGTCGAGAACACTTCCAGGCAGCCCGTCGCGTTGACCGCGATCACCTTGCCGCCGGCCGCCCGCTGGGCCGAGTCCAGGATGTAGCGGGCGCCGAGCGCCTCGCCGCAGCCCTGGCAGGCGCGGTGGCCGCAGGTCAGCGCGTTGGCGCGACCCGGATCGGCCTGGTCGGACTGCAGCTCGGGCCCCAGCAGCCGGTTACCGGCCGCGAAGCTGCCCACCTGGTAGAACTTGACCTGCGACGCGGCACTCATCGGTTGCTCCCCACATCACGCAGGATGTTCTCCGCGGACGGCCCGGACCGCCTGGTCTCAGCCATCCGCGCCAACTCCCGCTCCACCAGCTCCGTGTCGAGGTCGAGGAAGGTCAACTGCCCCAGCCGCCCCGCGATCGCGTCGTCGAACAGCCGGTGCAGGGACTCCTTGGTGATCGCGCGCCCGCCGAGCCCCGCGACCACGGTGTGTCCGTCCAACTGGATCCCGGACAGTGCGGTGCGCACGTTCGCCGACACGATCCCGCCGATACCGACCGCCAACGCCCGCTCCAGCACGACCACCTGACGGGCACGGCCGAGCACGGTCCGCACCGCGTTCAGCGGGAAGGGCCGGAACGACGTGATGGCAAGCGCCCCGATCCGCACCCCGCCCTCCCGCATCTCGTCGACGACGTCGCACACCGTTCCGAACACCGAGCCCAGTGCCACGACGATCGTGTCGGCGTCCTCGCAGGCGTACGGATGGACCAGGCCGCCGCCGGCGCGCCCGAAGACCTGCCGGAACTCGTCGGCCACCCGGGGGATCGCCTCCAGCGCCTGCATCTGCTTGGCATGCGCCAGATACCGCACCTCGGTGAAGGCGTCCGGGCCGACCATCGCACCGATCGACACCGGCTCGGCCGGGTCCAGGACCTGGCGTGGCTCGTACGGCGGCAGGAACGCGTCGACCTGTGCCTGCTCCGGCACCTCGATCCGCTCCCAGGCGTGGGTGAGCACGAAGCCGTCCATGCACACCATCACCGGCAGCGACAGCTCCTCGGCCAGCCGGAACGCCTGCGGATGCAGGTCGGCGGCCTCCTGGTTGTCGCGCGCGTACAGCTGGATCCAGCCGGAGTCGCGCTGCGACATGGTGTCGCTGTGGTCGTTCCAGATGTTGATGGGTGCGCCGATGGCCCGGTTGGCGACCGTCATCACGATCGGCAGACCGAGCCCGGAGGCGTTGTAGAGCGCCTCCACCATGTACAGCAGGCCCTGGCTCGCGGTCGCCGTGTAGGTGCGGGCGCCCGCGGCCGAGGCCCCGATGCACATCGACATCGCGGCGAACTCCGACTCGACGTTGACGTACTCGCACGGTTTCAGCGTCCCGGACTTCACCAGGCGGCTGAGCTCCTCGACGATGTGCGTCTGCGGCGAGATCGGATACGCGGCGATCACTTCGGGCCGGCAGCAGGCGACGGTTTCGGCGACCGCACGCGACCCCTCAGTCTGCTTGAGCATGCGCCCGCTCCTCCCGCTGGGCCTTCCGGACGTGGTCGTACGCTTCCCGGGCCGCGGCCGCGTTGGCCTCGCCCAGCTCCCCGGGGAAACGCTCGCGGACGGCGGCGCCGAGGGACTCGATCCGCACGCAGCCGGTGAGCGCGGCGAGCCCGCCGAGCAGGACGGCGTTCGGTACCGGCCGGCCGAAGTGGCGCACGGCGAGTGCGGTGGCCGGGACGGTGAGAGCACGGCCGGCAAGCTCGTCGAGGCCCAACTCGTCGGCAGACCGCGGCGAGTTGATCAGTACGGCGCCGCCGGTCCGCAGCCCTTCGAAGACGTTCACCTGGTGCAGCAGCGTGGGGTCCTGGACCACCAGCGCATCGGGCCGCATGACGGGCTCGCGCACCCGGATCGGCCGGTCGTCGATCCGGCAGAACGCCACGACCGGCGCCCCCGTCCGCTCCGATCCGAAGCTCGGGAACGCCTGCGCGTGGCGGTCCTCCATGAACGCCGCCACCGACAACAACTCGGCGGCCGTGACGGCTCCCTGGCCGCCACGACCGTGGATGCGAACCTGGAACACGGCACCTTTCCTTCCCCACGGGTCTTCGTGCCTTCGGGCGAGTCAGTCGTGCGGGACGATCACGACCGGGCAGCGCACGTGGTGCATCACCGCGTGCGCGACCGGCCCGGTGTGCGAGCCCAGCCTGGCCGGACGGTTCCTGCGGCCGACGACCAGCAGTCCGGCGTCCTGTGCGGCGTGCAGCAGTTGCTGGGCCGGGCGGCCGTTCTCCACCAGCGTCCGGACCTTCACCGTCGGGTACTTCTCCCGCCACGGCTGGAGCGCGCCGTCCAGTGCGGTCTCGGCGGCCTGCTGTGCAGCGGCACTCATCGTGGCTGCCGCGGCGGGCGGAGTGTACGGCACGTGCCAGGTGTGCAGCGCTTGCAGCTGTGCGGAACGCAGGGCCGCGCTCTCGAAGGCGAACGCGAGCAGTTCCTCGCACGGGTGCGCGATGTCCACACCGACCACGACGTCGCGATACGGCGTGCACAGCGAAGGCCCGCCCTCCGCGTCCGGCAGGTGGTCGTCCTCCGCGGTCCGGTCGGCCCGTACGAGCACCACGGGCCGTGTCACGCGGGCCACCGTCGCGAGCGCCACCGAGCCGGCCATGAAGCCGCCGAACCCGCTGAACGCCCGGCTGCCCAGGACCAACAGCTCGGCCTCGGCGGCCTCCTCCACCAGCGCGTCCGCCGCGGGACGGGCGATCTGCTCGGCACTGAGATACACCTGCGGGTGACGTTCGTTGAGCTGGTCCATGGCTCCGCGCAGGATCCGCCGCGCCCAATACCGCGGCGCCTCCAGCTCGGGCAGCTGCGTCGTGTCGGACTCCAGTCCCTCCCACGCGTGCACCAGGCGCAGCGGAAGGCCGCGCCGCAATGCCTCCCCGGCCGCCCACTCGGCGGCGGCGAGGCTCTCACGTGAGCCGTCCAGGCCCACGACAACGGGGCGAAGCACGGCCATCACCTCCCCGGCTGGTCGGCCGCCCGCTTCCGGGCGCCCCTCTGCACCACCAGCGTCACCGGGAAGCCGTCCGCCCGGGCAGGGGCTGCGTGGCCTGCGGAACGGGCCGAACGGCCCTTGGATGCGCTGCTCGGGCCGAGCAGCACAAAGAGAGCCCACCGGAACCCGGTACTGGGCCACTCGGCCCATGTCGACGGCGGGCGGCTGCCCGACGCTGAAGGTGTGGTCGTGCGACCCGAGTACGTCGCGCGCCGCGAGCACAAGGGAGGACGCGCCATGCACGGCACTCCGCACATCGTCAGCGATGTCATGACCCGCACCGTCGTCGCCCTCGGCCGCGGAGCGACGTTCAAGGAGATCGTGAAGACCATGCAGCAGTGGAAGGTCAGCGCCATGCCCGTGGTGGAGGGCGAGGGCCGGGTGGTCGGAATCGTCTCCGAGGCCGATCTGCTGCCCAAGGAGGAGTTCCGCGACGGCGACCCGGACCGGTACACCCAGCTGCGCCGGCTGGCCGACCTGGTCAAGGCCGGCGCCGTGACCGCCGAGGAACTGATGAGCGCACCGGCCGTCACCGTCCAGGCACACGCCTCGCTCACGCAGGCCGCCCGGATCATGGCGCTCCACAAGGTGAAACGGCTGCCGGTCGTCGACGACGAAGACATGTTGCGGGGCATCGTCAGCAGGGCCGACCTGCTGAAGGTCTTCCTGCGCAGCGACCAGGACATCGCCGCAGAGGTGCGGCGCGACGTCGTGGCGCACCTGTTCCCCGCCGAGGCCGAATCGATCCGGGTCGAGGTGCGCGAAGGCGTCGTGAAGCTCACCGGAAGGACCAGCGACACCGCCCTGGTGCCCATCGCCGCACGGCTGGTGCGGGCCGTCGAGGGCGTCGTGGACGTGGACTGCGCGCTGCTGGGACCGCGCCGGCGTCCGGACCTGGACCCGGACCTGCCGGACACCGAGCCGAGCGCGCCGCCCTCGGGTGTCGGCGGCGCGTCATGAGGCGGCGCCCCAACCGGCAGGTTCCGGGGGGACGTCGGGGCGCCAGGGCCGACCGGGCCCGGTACGGATCCGGTCGGCCCACGCGCGTCCCGCCCCGGCGCGGGACGCTGGAAGTGGCGAAGAAGACGGAAGACGAGGAGGGGACATGACCGGCATGATCGAACGGCTGCCGGGCTGGCCGACCCTGCCCGACCTGTTCGGCTGGGTCGAGACCGGTTTCCCCGGGGCGCACACGGTCCCCGGACTGCACGGCATCCGCATCGAAGAACACCTGGCGGACGAGACGTACGTGCTGCGGGCGGAGCTCCCCGGCATCGACCCCGCCAAGGATGTCGAAATCACCGTCGCGGAAGGCGTTCTGACCCTGCGGGCCGAGCGCAGTGAGGAGACGACACAGAAGCACCGCACGGAGTTCCGCTACGGCACCTTCGCCCGCTCCGTCCGGCTGCCGGCCGGGGCCAAGGGCGACGAGGCCACTGCCGAGTACAAGGACGGCGTCCTGACCGTCAGGATCCCGGTGCCCGAGGCCAAGACGGGCACGAAGACCATCCCGGTGCGACAAGGCTGAGTGGGGGTGGGCGTTCGCCCGCACCTGCGGTGCGCGGCCGGTACGCCGGCCGCGCACACGTCTGCCCGAGGCGGGACGGACGGCCGGGCCACGCGGCCGTTTCCGAGGCCCTTCGGCCCCTGACCGGAACATCTGGTTCCGGCAAGGCTGAACGCACACGCAGTGGAGGGAGGGGAACCATGACTGTCTCCACCCGTATCGCGATCATCGCCATCGGCGACCCGGACCGGCACGACGACGGCGTGCCTCGAGCGGTGCTCTCCTGCCTGCGGGAGCGGGCCACCGAAAGGCCACTGCCCCCGGGCACCCTGCTCGCCGCATGCGACCCCGACCCGGCACGGCTGATCCGGCTGTGGGAGAACACGGAGCTGGCCGTCGTGCTGGAGCCCGCCCACGCCCGCCCGAGCCACCCCGGCCGCATCTACCGCCTGGAACTGGACACGGCGGCGCTGTGGCGGGCCGGCACGATGCGCCCGCAGGGCCTGGGCGAAGTCGTCAACGTGGGCAGGGCGCTCGGGCGACTGCCCGGCCACCTGGTGGCGTACGCCGTGGACGGTGCCGACGCCTCGCTCGGCAAGGGGCTTTCCGAACCCGTCGCCACGACGGTCGGGCAGCTCGTCACCTGCGTCGAGGCGGAGATCACCCGCCATCGGGCCGCGGTCGCGAAGGACTTGGCCGACATGCCCGGCATCAAGGACGGGGCCGACGGCCATGAAGGGCGGGAAGGCCCATCCGCTTCTCGCGGATCCTGATTGCGCGGTGCGCGGCCGCCGGCCGCTTCCCCGCGTCTTTCGTGGGCACTTCCCGTCACCTCCAGCACACCATGCGCACACCGGACACACCAGGGCCGATCGGCCCCGAATCCCGGCCCAGGCCGGTGAGGAGAAGGACGTCATGACCGCCGACGGACCGCGTCCGGCCGGCACTGCACCGGCCCACCCCCGGCCCGCACTGCTGACCTTCCTGGGTGGCGTGGGAACCGTCACCGGCAGCAAGTTCCTCATGGAGAGCGACCACGCGCGCGTCCTCGTCGACTGCGGGCTCTTCCAGGGCCTGGCCGACCTGCGGCGGCTCAACTGGCGCGGCCTTCCCTGCGACGCCGCCGACATCGAGGCGGTGGTCGTCACCCATGCGCACCTGGACCACTGCGGGTACCTGCCGCGGCTGCTGCGCCACGGGTTCCGGGGACGGATCGTGACGACCGAGTTCACTGCACGGCTCATGGAGATCGTGCTGCGGGACAGCGCAAAACTCCAGATCGAGGCCGCTCAGCACGCCAATGAGCACGGCTGGTCCAAACACCGGCCCGCGCAACCGCTGTACGACGACGCGGACGTCGACCGCACCCTCAAACTCGTCGACACCGTACCCGTGGGCGCATCCGCCGACATCGCCACCGGAACCACCCTGACACTGCACCCGGCCGGCCACATCCTCGGCTCGGCCTGGGCCCGGCTCACCCTGGAGGACGGGCACACCCTCGCCGTGAGCGGAGACCTGGGCCGACCGGGACACCCGCTGCTGCGCCCCGCGGAACCGTTCTCCGGGGCGGACGTGCTGCTGATGGAATCGACGTACGGCAACCGGCGCCACGAGGAACAGGCGGGACGCACCCACTTCGCGGACGTGCTGACCCGCACCCTCGCCCGTGGCGGCACCGTCGTGATCCCCGCATTCGCCCTCGACCGCACCGAGGTCGTCCTGCACGAACTCGCCGAACTCCGCCGCCGGGGCCGGTTGTCCGCCGCGGTGCCGGTGTACGTCGACAGCCCGATGGCGCTGGCGGCCCTCGACGTCTACCGCGACGCCGTGCGCACCGCGGCACCCGAACTGCGCCCCGAGGTCACGGCCGCAGGCACGGCCGCGCTGAGCCCCGAGCCGTTCCTTGCGGCCCGCTCCATCCAGGAGTCGGTCGAGATCGGCGAGTCCGGCGGCCCGGCCGTCATCGTCTCCGCCTCCGGCATGGCCACCGGCGGCCGTGTCCTGCACCATCTCAGGCGCCTGCTGCCCGACCCGCGCAATGCCGTCGTCGTGGTCGGTTTCGCCGCCCGGGGCACCCGCGCCAGGGACCTCGTCGACGGCGCCAAGGCCCTGAAGATGTTCGGTGAATACGTCCCGGTGCGTGCGCAGGTCGCCGATGTGCCCCACTTCTCGGCACACGCGGATGCCGCCCAGATCATCGACTGGCTGCACGGCGCCCCCGCTCCGCACACCACCTACCTGGTGCACGGCGAACCCGACGCGGCAAACGCCCTGCGCGACCGCATCGACCGCACCCTGGGCTGGACCGCCGTCGTGCCCCGATCCGGGGAGCGCGTACTCGTCCGGTGACGGGCCGCGGGGCCGACCGGCCCATGCGGATCCCGTGGATGTTGGCCAAGCTGGAGCTACGGGGGTGTTTCCGGCAACTCGGGGATCCCGTGCATCAAGAGGGTGAGGTCGGACATGAAGGGGTACGTGTTCCACGGCCCGGGCCAGGCGGCCTGGGAAGAGGTTGCAGACCCGGGCCTGGAGGAGGCCACCGATGCGATCGTGCGGGTCGACGCCGTCACCATCTGCGGGACGGATCTGCACATCCTCAAGGGCGATGTGCCCGAGGTGCGCCCGGGCACGGTGCTGGGGCACGAGGCGGTCGGTGAGATCGTCGAGGTCGGCAGCGACGTGCGGACCGTACGGCCCGGGGATCGGGTCCTGGTCTCCTGCATCAGCGCCTGCGGTCGCTGCCACTACTGTCGCGAGGCCGTGTACGGACAGTGCCGGGGCGGTGGAGGCTGGATCCTGGGTCACCTGATCAACGGCACCCAGGCCGAGTACGTCCGGGTCCCCTATGCCGACCTTTCCGTGCATCCGTTGCCCAGCAGCGTGGACAACGAGGACGCCGTGCTGCTGGCCGACATCTTCCCGACGGCCTACGAGGTGGGCGTGCTCAACGGCCGGGTACGTCCCGGAGACACCGTCGCCGTGGTCGGGGCGGGGCCCATCGGCCTGGCCGCGATCGCCACGGCCCGGCTGTTCGCCCCGGAGCGCATTCTCGCCGTGGACCTCGCCGCCTCACGCCTGGAGGCGGCCAGAAAGCTCGGTGCCGAAGCAGTGGCCGACGCGAGCGAGGCGCCGGAGCAGCTGATCGCCGATCTCACCGACGGGCTCGGTGCCGACGTGGTCATCGAGGCGGTCGGCGTACCGGAGAGCTTCGAGCTGTGCACGCGCATGGTGCGCCCCGGCGGGCACGTGGCCAACGTCGGTGTGCACGGCAAGCCGGCCACCCTGCACCTGGAAGACCTGTGGATCAAGAACGTGACCATCACCACGGGCCTGGTCGACACACGCTCCACTCCCACGCTGCTGCGGATGGCGGCGGCCGGACGACTGCCGACCTCACAACTGGTCACCCACGGCTTCCCGCTCGACCGCATGGAGGAGGCGTACGAGGTCTTCGCCCGTGCCGCCGAGACCGGCGCGCTCAAGGTGGTCCTCGGCGGGCCGCAGCGCGAGGTCGTCCCCGTGCCGACGGCATGACGGGAGCCCCGGCAGAGGTTGCGCGGGCACCGGCCTGGGCCGAGCGGCCCCGAGCGGGGGCCGAACCACCCCTGCTGAGCCCGGGCTGCCGGTGTCACGGTGGGAGTGGAGTTCTGCGCCGAGCTACCGCGCAGACCGAAGAAAGGCGGTGGGGAAGATGGAGCTGCCCCTGGTCGTGGGCGTCGACGGATCCGACGGGAGCCTCGCCGCGGTCGACTGGGCCGTGGACGAAGCGGCCCGGCACGGACTGCCGTTGCGCCTGGTGTACGCCTCGCTGTGGGAACGCTACGAGGGCACCGTGCCGTCCAACAGTCTTGAACGTCCGTCCGAGCAGGTGATGGCGGAACACATCGTCGCCTCCGCCGCGGAGCGCGCCGGGCGGCGCAACCCCGATGTGAAGGTCACCACCGACGTGCTCCCCGAGGAAGCGGCCGCAGCGCTCCTGCACGAGGGCAACAACGCCTCCGTACTCGTGACGGGCTCGCGCGGGCGCGGCGAGCTGGCGGGCCTGCTGCTCGGCTCGGTCGGACTGGCCGTGGCCGCCCGCGCCCACGGCCCGGTGATCGTCGTCCGCGGCGACAAGGCCGGCCTGGCGGGCACCCATGAGCGGATCCTGCTCGGCGCGGGGGAGCCGGCGACCGGCGGCGAGGCCGTGCGGTTCGCCTTCCGCGAGGCCGAGGCGCGCGGATGCCCCCTCGACGTCGTGCGCACCTGGCGCTGTCCCGCACACGAGAGCGCCGGCCACTCGCGGCCGGCGGACGACCCCGCGCACCGCCACGAAGAGCAGGCGTCCGCACTGCTCGACGCCCTGCTCGCCGACGCGATCGCCGACCACCCGAGTGTCCTGGTGCACCGCGTCACGGTCGAGGGACCGGCCCGCAAGGTGCTGCTGCACCGCTCGGCCGCCGCGGACCTCGTGATCGTCGGGGCGCAGCGCCGCACCGGCCACGGCGGCCTCCAACTCGGCCGGGTGGCACACACGTTGCTGCACCACGCGGGCTGCCCGGTGGCGATCGTGCCGCAACAGGTATGACCGTGCACCGCCCGCTGAGCGCCCTCGACGAAGTCCGCACCGGTGCGACAGCGCCCCAAAGGGGCG